>JAEKMB010000243.1 GCA_019508105.1 Alphaproteobacteria bacterium | reverse complement strand
CTCCACGATCAACTGGGTGGCGATGCCGGCATGATCGGTGCCCGGCTGCCACAAAACATCCTTGCCGCGCATGCGCTCAAAGCGCGCCAATATGTCCTGCAAGGTGTTGTTGAGGGCGTGGCCGATATGCAGCCGCCCGGTGACATTGGGCGGCGGGATGACGATGGAGAAACTCTCCGCGTCCGGACGGTTGCCACACTTGAAGGCGCCCGATGCCTCCCATTGAGCGGCGATGCGCTGTTCCACGTCCCGGGGATTGAAAGTCTTGTCGAGCATGGGGCGACGCTTTCGGGCTTTTTCCCCGTCAGGTCAAGACACTGGCCAGCGCCTTGAAGGCGCGAGGGATTTTGCGACGTGAGCAGGGTTGCCTAGCGACAGCGTGGGCAACGCGCGGAGCGTGCTTAACGCACGTGAGCACGCGCGACGGTCGCTAGCGACAGCGTAGTGCGACACGGCGCAAAAGAACCGCGCCTAGCGCTTGTTGCCGCGCGCCTTGACGACCCGCTCTACTTCGGCCCGGACGGCGCCTTCCAGCAGGGCCGGGAAATGCTCGTCCATCCATTCGCGGATCAGGGGCTTCATGCGGTCGATCACGGCGGCGGTATTGTCCGTCAGGTACTTGTGCAGCACCGGTTCGAAGCTTTCGCGCACGGCGCGCTCGAACACATTTTCCACGGTCGAACCGTCCACCGGCGCAAGGGAAGGTGCGCTGCGCAAGGCCGGGGCCGGCGCGGCTGGCTCCTCGGGAATGGAATTGAAAGTGTCTTCCATCGCCTTGCGGGTGCGGTCGGAGAAGATATCGCCATGCTCGGCCGGGGCCGGTGCCACATTCTCGAACACCACGTCCTCGGCCGGCATGGGGGCCGGCGGCACGATAGGCGCCGGGGCCGGCGGGGCCTCCACTTCATGGGTCAGTTCCAGCACGTCATCCTGGACCGCCACGGGCGCTGGCGGCGGGGGCGGCGCGTCCGCGGCCTGGGGGGCGCCTTCGGGGGTATCCTCGGAGATGATCTTGCGAATGGAGGCGAGAATTTCCTCCATGGTGGGTTCGTGCTGGGGATTGGACATCGACCGCTCCGAAAACCCGCCAAACGCTCTGGCGGTGCCATTTCAGCCTAGGATAGTGGCGGCCGGTCGGCAAAGATAGAGTTAACGCCGCGGGCCCGGACAGCGCCGCTAAAAGATGAACCCCATGGCCTTCTTGAAGCCGGCCAGCAGGGGCACATCGGCATCGAAATCGGGGCGCCTGCCCACCTGCCCGTGCTGTTTCAGGAATAGCCAGGCGCGGCTCTGGCCGTCCTTGATCACCGCCACCAGCCGCCCGCCTTCGGCGAGCTGGCCCAGCAAGGTTTCCGGCACTTGTTCGATGGCCCCGTTGACGAAGATAACATCGAACGGACCTTGGCCTTTAACGCCCTCGATCAAGCCGCCTTGGACCACTTCAACCTTGCCCACAGCATTGGCCAACAACTCACTGGCGATACGCACCAAATCGGCATCCTGCTCCAGCGCCACGACCTCGGCGGCCAGCCGCGCCAGCACCGCCGCGGAATAGCCGGTGGCGCAGCCCACATCCAGCACCCGGTCGGTGGCCGTGACCTGGGCCAGGTTCAAGAGCTTGGCGAAGCTGCGAGGGTCGAGAAGATAGCGCCCCTGGGCCACCGCAACGGGGACGTCGGCATAGGCCAGGGCCTTGGCGGCACTGGGGACGAACTTCTCCCGGGCCACCGCCCCGATCGCCGCCAGGATGCGCGGGTCGGTGACATTGGAGGTACGGATCTGGGCCTCGATCATGTTGAAGCGCGCGGATTCGGACATCAGAGGTTCCTGAGAAAGGGCCGCCCGCTTATAGGCCGCCCTGCCGCACCCCACAACGCGGCCAGTTGTACCTGCCGCCGCCGGCCGGGCCCTGCCCGGCCCATCGAGAATGAGGCCACGTGGCGGAGTGGTTACGCAGAGGACTGCAAATCCTTGTATCCCGGTTCGATTCCGGGCGTGGCCTCCACTCTCGCGTTTGACCATCTCGGCGCCTCCTGATCCGGCCACGACATTGGGGAGATTGCGCGCTATAAATCCGTCCATAAAACCAAAAGGGGAGTTTTCGACGATGCGTCTTCCGTCCACCGCCGTTTGCCTGTCCGTCCTGCTGGCCTTTTGCGCGCCGGCCGCCTGGGGCGCCACGATCGTGATCAAGGACGACAAGTCCCAGCCCGAAAGTCTGGCCGCGGCGCCGGACGGCACCCTGATCGTAGGCAGCGCTTCCACGCCCTTCGTCTATAAGGTCAAGAAAGGTTCAACCACGCCGGAAGTCTTTATCGACGCCAGCGCCGAAGGGCCCGGTACTTTCTTCTTCGGCCAGTTGGTGGACGGCGACACGGTGTGGAGCTGCATGCTGACGCCCGTGCCGGGCGTGACGCCGGTGGCCCGCCACACCGCCCTGATCGGCAGCGACTTCAGGACCGGCAAGCGCAAGCTGCGCTGGGATCTGCCGGGCGCCAACACCACCTGCAACGTTATGGCGGTGGGACCGGACAAGGCGCTCTATATCTCCGACACCGGCAACGCCAAGATCTACCGGCTGGCGCCGGGCGCGCAGAGCGCCGAATTGTGGCTGGACAATCGGCTGGTGACCGGCATTGACGGCCTCACCTTCCTGAACGGCACGCTTTATTACAACAGCGTGTTCTTCAACAATCTCTACCGGGTGCCGGTGGATGCCAACGGCAAGGCCGGTACCCCGGTCCAGATCTGGATGGATGCGCCGGTAAAAGGCATTGACGGTCTGCGCACCACCAAGGACGGCAAGATGCTTCAGGCCGAGAACGGCTCGGGCAAGATCCACATGCTGACCATCAATGGCGATACCGCCCATGTCACGGTGCTGAAGGACGGGCTGAAGCAGCCTACCGGCATGGACCAATCGGGCGACGTGATCTGGATTGCCGAACGGGCCGCCGGCCAGGTCGTCTCGATCCCGATGCCAAAGTAAGGGTTGCGGGCCCGAATCAGGCGATTCGGGCCCGGATGCCTGTTTTTTATCCCGCCAGGGAACTTTTTTTCGCATTGCGACGGTACGGTTAAGGGCTTGTTAACTGTCCGGGGCGCATCCTCCCCCCGTCTTCCTTGAAGACACCCCACCATTACCCAACGCCTTGGGGCCGGGATCACTCCCGGCCTCATTTTTCTTTTGGGGAATGGGGGATAGGCGGCTTAGGGCCACAAATTTCCCGCTTGGTTTGAAGAGGCGGACGCGCTAAGACCCGCCTCCTGCTGCGTTCCTCGGTAGCTCAGTGGTAGAGCAATCGGCTGTTAACCGGTTGGCCGCAAGTTCGAATCTTGCCCGGGGAGCCACTTCTTTCAGGACATAGCTGCAAGTGCACAAGGCCCGTCACCCATGTGACGAGCCACCCGCGACGAATCTCGCGGGTGGCTTTATGGGGCGACTGCAGCGGCAGGTCTTCGCGCTATTGGCCGGCGCCTGCCGAGCCCGACGCTGATCCTCCCGCTTGAGCGTTCACGGCAGCTTGGCTGGTGGCCTGGTCCAGGGCATTGGCAGAGCGATTGCTCGCGGCCTCGGCGCGGTTTGCAGCGCTGTCCGCAGCCATAAATCCGCGGCCGGCGGCGCGCGACGCGGCATCATTGGCCATGGCTGTATCGCCTCTCGCATCAGCACCGGCATGCGCGCTGCCCAGTTGGGCGCCGGCGCCGCCCGAGGCGCTGCCGGAAGGGGCGCTAGACAGAAGGCCGCCACCCCGCTGCTGGGTGCCCATTAAAGTCCTGTTGGCGCGGCTGTCCGCGGCGGGCGTGGCAGTGCCGGCCTGGGGCACGTTGGAAAAGCGTGAGGC
>JAEKMB010000242.1 GCA_019508105.1 Alphaproteobacteria bacterium | reverse complement strand
CAACTGGCGGGGCGTTTTTGAGGGTGAAATCACCCGCCTGGGCACCGATGAAGTGATCTTCTGCAACCAGCGCGGCGAACTCACCGAAGGGGCGCGCAGCAACATCTTCCTCAAGCGCGACGGCATGCTGCTGACCCCGCCGCTGGAGGCCGGGGTGCTGAATGGCCGATTGCGCGCCGAACTGATCGCAGCGGGCAAGGGGCGCGAAGCGGTGCTGACCCCCGATGACCTGGAGGGTGAGGTGTTCTTCGGCAATTCGTTGCGCGGCTTGATCCGCGGGGTCAGACCTTAGCGGCCAGCGCCGACAGCAAGGCCACCGTCTTGGGCAGCACCCAGCCATCCACCTCCGCCACGCGGCCTGCCGCGACCTCGGCCTCTGCCACTTTGCGCAAGGTCCCGGGCTTCAGGCCGGAGCGCAGCTCGGCGGCCAGCGAGGCGGCACCGGCTGCATCCGTGACCTTTGCGCCCAGCCGCGCGGCCTGCCCGCGGTCCACCAGTTGCACCAGAAGGTCGTCATAGGGGGTGGGCGGATAATGCATCACCAGCAGGTCGGTGAAACGGTACAAGCCGGCCATCACTGCCGCGCCGGCCGCCATCACACCCGCGATGAGGTTTCTGCGTCTCATGCCATCACCTTTTTCAGGTGATCGCCCAGCCGCAAGGTCAATGCCAAGAGGTTCAGGGTGGGGTTGGAGGCGCTATAGCTGGGGAAGGTGCTGCTGCCGGCGATATAGAGATTGCCCATGCCATGCACCAGACCGTCAGCGTCCACCACGCCCTGCTTGGGATCGCTGCTCATGCGGGTGGTGCCCAGGTGATGATGGCCCCAGTCCATCCGCGTCATCCAGTCCTCGCGCTTGTTGCAGAGGATCTTCAGCATGCCCGCCTTGCTGGCCAGCAATTGCCGCCCCAGTTCGGACAGGGTGCGGCGGAAGCGGGCGAAATCCTCGTCGGCGATGCGCATGTCGAGCTTGAGGCGCGGCAGGCCCAGCGCATCCTTCTGGCCGCTCAGGGTCAGGCGGCGCTCGGGGTCGGGCATCAGCTCCATGCCGCAGCCCAGGGAATAGGCCCTGGCATTGGAAGCATCCACCCCCAGCGCGATGGCGGTGGTGATGACGGCGGCCTTGCCGGTCTCGTCCAGTTCGACGGGCTGCTCGATGGTGCTCAGCGAACCGGCCACCTTGGCGGCGCGGCAGAAGCGGGCGGTGGTGGCGAAAGTGGCGCGCATGATGGTGCCATCGGCCAGGGTCTGGTTGGCGCCGTAAAAGGGCGCCAGGGGACCGGCGAAGGAGACCAAGGTGGCGACGTCGCGCGGGATGGGATTGTCGGCGAAGAAACGTCCCACCAGGTCATTCTGGTTGCCGATCCCGGTCTTCATCACGTCGTTGGACGCCAGCAGCAGGCGGACATTCTCGATGCCGCCGCAGGCCAGGACGGTATAACGCGGCTTCACGGTGAAATGCTTGCCCGTCAAGGTGGCGACATCGAGCTGGGTGACCTGTTTGGCGTCCGGCGCCAGGCGGATGGCGGTGACATTGGCATGGAGCAGCGGCTTGATGTTGGGCGCGCGGACAAGATCGTCCTTGTAGCGGTTGCCGAACTGGGTCGGCAGGATGTCGCCGCGCATCTTGGAGAACTGAAACCAGCTGGTGTAAAGGCCGCCGCCGGTCAGCGGCAGCACGGAGCCTTCGGCGGCATTATCGGCATCGCCTTTCTGGTCGTAGATCCAGGGGCCGGCCTCCACCAGGGCCTGCGCCCGCGGGAAATAGGGCTCCAAGGCCTTGCGCGAAAAAGGCCAGCCCGAATGCGGCACCCAGTCGCGCGCTTCAAAATCGATCTCGTCCATCGGACGGCAATAGCCGCCCCAGTGATTGCTGCCGCCGCCCAACTGGCGCAGCCGCCCCGCATCCAGCGGCGCATAGCGCACGCCCGACTCGGCGCCGGAATACATCTTCTGGATGGCGGGATCGAAATTCAGGCCGCCGGATTCCAGCAACAGGATATCCAGCTTGCTGCCCGCCAGCGCCAGCGCCAGCGCGATGCCGGCGGGCCCGCCGCCGATGATGGCCAGATCGGGTTGCAAGTGCGTGCCGGGGGCAAGCGTGCGGGCGTCAATCAGGGCGGTCAAGAACGGAAAATCCGGGGTAAGGCCAATGGGCTGTGGCCCAGTGTAGCGCCGCGTTTAGAAAACAGTCTTGTCCTAATTGTGTCGGAAACGGCCGCGCTCAGATGTCGTCATAGTGGCCGATATTGTAGCCGCCATCCACCGCGATCGCCTGGCCGGTGATCCATTGGGCCTGGTCGGACATCAGGAACAGCGCCATATGCGCGATCTCTTCCGGCTCGCCCAAGCGGCCCAGGGGATGCAGCGCCGCCAGGCGCGCGCGCTTCTCCGCCGACAGGCTGGCCAGGAGCGGTGTGTTGACGAAGCCGGGGCAGATGCAGTTCACCCTTACATGATCGGCGGCATAGTCCAGCGCCATGTTGAGGGTCAGGGACAATAGCGCGCCCTTGCTGGCGCTATAGGCGGCGCGGTTGCGGGTGCCGGTGGTGGCCACACCGGAGGACAGGTGCACGATCGCGCCGCCCTGGCCGCGCATATGGGGCAGGGCATATTTCGACACCAGGAAGGCGCCCCGCAGATTCACCGCCATCACCGCATCGAAATCGGCCATGTCGGTTTCGTCGAGTTTGGCCCGGCGGGCGATGCCGGCGCTGTTCACCAGCGCGTCGATGCGGGTGAGGCCTGAAAGGGCGGTCCTGACCTGGGCCTCGTCGGTGATGTCGCAGACGCGGCTGCCGGTGAAAGGGGAGGGGACACGGTCGATGGCGATGATGGCGGCGCCTTCGGCCTCGGCCGCTCTGGCAATGGCCAGCCCCAGCCCTGAGGCCGCGCCTGTCACCACCACCTGTTTGTTTGAGAAACGCATGCCCCGCTTTTAGACGGGGCATGCGCCAACTTCAACGAGCCATCGGTGAGGTGCCTTAGCGGTGTCCACCGGAGGCTGAAATACGTTGGCCTAGCTTCTGTTAACGAGCAGAGCGAGTTTACAAAAGCTGGCCCCTCTTCGAGCGCGAAGCGCGAGGGAGGCCCCCGGCCACCGGCGAGGTGCCTTAACGATGGCCGCCGGAGGCCGAAATACGTTCCCCCGTCAGCCAGCCGGCTTCGTCGCTGGCAAGGAAGACCGCCACCTTGGCGATATCCTGCGGCTGGCCGATGCGGCCCAGCGGCGCCTTGGCTTCGACGTCCTTCTGGAGATCGCTGCCGATAACGCCGGCGGCATGGGTGCCTTCACTTTCCACCATGCCCGGATTGATCGAGTTGACGCGAATCTTGCGCGGACCCAGCTCGGAGGCCAGCACCTGGGTGATGGTGTCCACCGCGCCCTTGGTACCGGCATAGACGGACGATCCCGGGATGCCCATGCGGCTGACCACCGAGGAAATGTTGATGATGCTGCCGCCTTCGGGGCCGAACAGGGGCAAGGCCTCGCGGGTGGCGCTGATGGTGCCCCAGACATTGATGTTGAAATGGCGGTGGAAGTCGGCTTCGGAGGTCTGCTCGATGGGCGCGAAGGCGAACACGCCGGCATTGTTCACCAGCACGTCCAGCTTGCCGAAGGCCTTTTTGGTTTCGTCGAACAGGCGCGTGACATCGGCAGTTTTGGAAACGTCGCCCTGGACCGCGATGGCCTTGCCGCCATGCGCCTTGATGTCGGCCACGGCTTTTTCGGCGCCGCTTCTGTCGCCGGCATAATTCACCACCACCGAGGCGCCCGCCGCACCCAGTGCCCGGGCGATGCCGGCGCCGATCCCCTTGGAGGCACCGGTCACCACCGCCACCTTGCCTTGCAA
>JAEKMB010000241.1 GCA_019508105.1 Alphaproteobacteria bacterium | reverse complement strand
GCTTGCTGCGCAAACAGTTGGGTGATCTCGGAGGGGCGCGGCGCGATTTCCAGGCGGCGCTGAAGACGGCGTCCGGCGCGACCGCGACCGCGGCGCGCGAAAATCTTGATGCGCTGAAACCTTGAGCCGTCAGAAATCCAGTTCGGCGTAATGCGACACCGGCGGCTGTCCGGGGACCCGGTCTGCCAAAAGAGAGCGGAAGGATGGGCGCGACTTCATTCGCACATACCATTCGGCCGCGGCGGGAAAATCGGTCCAGGGTACTTCGCCGAAATAATCCAGCGCCGACAAATGCGCCGCCACCGCCAGATCACCCAATGTGGTCTCGCGGCAGGCGAGATTGCCGTTGCTCTCCGCCGCAGCGCCGATCGCCTTCAGCGCGGCTTTCAATTCTTCGCGGCCGCTCCGGATCACATTCATGTCGGGCGCCCGGCTGAAGGCTGCGCCGGTAAAGCGCGGCGCGGCTTTTTCATAAACGATGCGCTGGGTCACCTGTTCATGGAACGGGCCCATCGCCCAGTCCACCCAGCGCAGGCAGCCCAGCCGCGCCGCATCATCGGCCGGCGCCAGCGGATGATCGGGATAGTGATGTTCCAGGTGATCTAGGATCGCCCACACGCCTTCGGCACAGGTTCCGTCCATGTCCTGGAATACCGGCATGGACTGTTTGGGATTGTCGGACATCACCGGATCGCAGGCCACCCGCTTTTCCGCCACCATCAGGCGGGCGAGGCGGCAGCTGGGCGACAGCATCAGGTGAATCAGGCGGCGCATCCGTCCTCAATTAGCGAAGCGGCGGGACTTAATAAAGCAGGCTTTTCAAGAAGGCGCTATTTAACGCAAAAGTTCAGCCCATCGCGCATCACCATCGCGCCGCGCCCCTGCAGCATGCCGGTGCGCCGGCGCACATAACGGCCCGGATGCGCCGCCTTCCATTTGTGGGGATTGGGCAGGATGGCGGCCAGGCGGGCGGCCTGTTCGCTGGTCAGCGAGCCGGCATCGGTTCCAAAGTAAGCGCTGGCGGCGGCCTCCGCCCCAAAAATGCCGTCGCCCCAGTCCACCAGGTTCAGATAGGCATGCAGGATGCGCTTCTTGGGCCACAGCGCTTCGACCAGTACGGTGAGATAGGCCTCCAGGCCTTTGCGGATCCAGCTTCGCATCGGCACCAGGAACAGGGTGCGGGCGGTCTGTTGGGAGATAGTGCTGGCGCCGCGCATTGTCTTGGCCGGGTGGCGCTGATGGTCCTGCATCGCCTTGTTGATGCTGTCCCAGTCAAAACCGTTATGGCTGCAGAAATTCTGGTCCTCGGCCCCGATCACCGCCCGCTCCAGTCGGGGCGAGATGTCGTCGGTCCAGGCATAGGAGGCGCCCTTGCCCTGGGCCATGCTGACCAGCATCTCCGGCGTGCCGGGAATGGGCAGGAAGCGGAACAGCAACAGCAGGACAATGGGGGCCGGCACCAGCAGGATGAAGACAGACAAAACCAGCTTCCACAGCCAGCCTCGCCCGCGCCACAGCCCGATTCCCTTCCCCGCCATACGCCAGCATAACAAACTTTATAAGGTGCGCGAGGCGCGGCCCGATGCTACCTCTTCGCCGCCGCCCTGCGAGATTCGCCCATGCACGATATGCTGTTGTCCGCCATCCTGGGCGTGGTGGAAGGCATCACCGAATTCCTGCCCATTTCCTCGACCGCGCATCTTCTGGTGACCGAGCGCCTGCTGGGCCTGGGCGAGGAATGGGAAGCCTTCACCGTGGTGATCCAGTTGGGCGCGATCCTGGCGGTGGTGGCGATCTATTTCCAGGTGTTCTGGCGGGCGCTGGTCGGCCTGCCCAGTTCGGCCGAGGCACGGCGCTTTGCCCTGGGGCTGATTCTGGCGCTGCTGCCTTCGGTGGCGGCGGGGCTGGCGCTGAAGAAGCTGCTGGACCGGGTGCTGCTGGATCCCGCCCATGCCATGCCTTTTATCGCCGGCTGCTGGATTGCGGGCGGAATCATCATTCTGGCGTTCGAACGTATCGCGCCCCAGCCGCACTGGCTGGAAGGCGACAGACTGCCTCTGTCCAAGGCCTTCCAGATCGGCTGCTGCCAGGTTCTATCCATCATCCCGGGCGTGTCGCGCTCCGGCGCCACCATTCTTGGCGGCGAGCTTTTGGGTGTGGACCGCCGCGCCGCGACCTTGTTCACTTTTTATCTGGCAGTGCCGACCATGATGGGCGCCACCATCCTGGAGCTGCATCACAAGGCCGGCGCGCTCAGCCAGGGTCAGGGGCTGAACATCGCCATCGGCTTTGTGGTGTCCTTTGTGATGGCATTCTTTGTCATCCGGCAATTTCTCGCCATCGTCACGCGCTACGGCCTGAGGCCGTTCGGCTGGTACCGCATCGCCGCCGGTATCGCCTTGATTGCCTATCTAGCCGTTCACTGAACCGGCGCAGCGGCGTATTCACCTTTGGCGCGGTAGCGCCACAGATAGGACGGGATCACCGCCTCCACCGAGGTGGGGGTGATGCCCAGTTCGGCCAGCCCGGCCGCGGTGGGCGCCACGACATTGTCGCGTTTGAGCAGCTTCACCTGGTCCATGGTCAGGATCGGGTTGGGCAGAAGCTGCAGGAGGGCGGCCTGCAGTGAAGCGAGGGCGAAGGGCAGGGGCACCAACGCGCGCCGGCGCCCGATTTCCCGCAACATGATCTGCAGCAATTCCTTGAAGGAATAGGTGGCGGGACCACCCAGCTCATAGGTGCGGCCGTCCTGGCGCGACAGCGCCGCCACGATGGCTTGCGCCACATCGCCGACGAACACCGGCTGGAAGCGGGTATGGCCGCCGCCCACCAGCGGCAGGATGGGCGAGAAGCGCGCCATGCCTGCGAATTTGTTGAAGAAGCCGTCCTCGGGCCCGAAGATGATGGAGGGGCGCAGGATCACCGCATTGGGAAAGGCCTCGCGCACCGCCTGTTCGCCCTCCGCCTTGGTCACGGCATATTCGGATTCAGCGTTCAGGTCGGCGCCGATGGCCGAGACATGCACCAGCGCCGCCACCCCGGCGGCAGCAGCGCACCTGGCGATATGGGCAGCGCCGTCGGCCTGGACCTCCTCGAAGGTCTGGCCCTTCTGGAACAGGATACCGGTGAGGTTGATCACGGCGCCCGCGCCCATCACGGCCTGGGCGACGGACTCGGCGTCGGCGACGTCGCATTTGACGAAATCGATCTGGCCCACCGTGCCCAGCGGGCGCAGGAAGAAGCCGCGGGCGGGATGGCGCGTCGCCACCTTGATCCGCCAGCCGGCGCGGGCCATCGCCCGCACCGTGTGTCGGCCCAGAAAGCCGGAGCCGCCGAAAACCGTGACCAGTCTGGTGTTCATGACCTGATATTCCAAAGCAAAGAAGCGGGATTCCAGCCGCGATATTAGGCCCGCCGCAGGGGTTGGTGACAGGGGTTTTTTGGCGGCAAAAGCGGCGAAAAGCCCAATATTGACTTGGGGTCGCAGCGCCCCTAAACATCGCGCCCTTGCCCGGACGGCTCTGCTGTCCGGTGTGCCCAGATGGCGGAATTGGTAGACGCACTAGTTTCAGGTACTAGCGCTGCAAGGCGTGGAGGTTCGAGTCCTCTTCTGGGCACAAAGTTTACGCGCGAATAGGCGCGGAAATCCTCGGAAAATTTTCGGTTCGAGTCCCATGACATCAAACGGCATGGTCTTTAGCCCTTTTTGTGCCCATGAGCCGTTGCTTTTTCTTTCGGTATCGCGGTCTCACCCCAGCGGGAAATTTGAGACGGATGACTGTGTTTCAAAGCGCGATTCGGCCTCGCTGAGACCCTTTGAAATCGCGATCCACCACTTCTGGTACCGTTTGAAATC
>JAEKMB010000240.1 GCA_019508105.1 Alphaproteobacteria bacterium | reverse complement strand
GGCCGGTCTTTTAAGCCCCGCCCGCGCTTTGTCAAATCCGCGCGCTCAGACCGCGATCGGCGCCTTGATCCCGGCATGGGCCTGGTAATTCTCCAGGGTGAAATCCGCATATTGGAAGTCGAAAATATCCTTCACATCCGGATTCAGCTTCATCACCGGCAGCGGATAGGGCTTGCGCGCCAGTTGCTCATTGGCCTGGTCGAGATGGTTCAGGTAGAGGTGCGCGTCGCCGAAACTATGCACGAACTCGCCGGCTTTAAGTCCCGTCACCTGCGCCACCATCATGGTGAGCAAGGCATAAGAAGCGATGTTGAACGGCACACCCAGGAAGATGTCGGCGGAGCGCTGGTAAAGCTGGCAGGACAGTTTGCCGCCGGCGACATAGAACTGGAACAGGCAGTGGCAGGGCGGCAGCGCCATCTTGGGAATGTCGGCCGGATTCCAGGCAGTCACGATCAGCCGGCGGGAATCCGGATTCTGTTTGATGTCGCCGATCACGCCGGAAATCTGGTCGATGGTGCCGTCGGTCTGGGCCGGCCAGGAGCGCCACTGATAGCCATAGACCGGACCCAGTTCGCCATTGGCGTCGGCCCATTCGTCCCAGATGGTGACGCCATGTTCCTGCAGCCAATGCACATTGGTGTCGCCGCGCAGGAACCACAGCAGTTCATAGATGATGGATTTGAGATGCACCTTTTTGGTGGTGACCAGCGGAAATCCCTCCGCCAGATTGAAGCGCATCTGGTGGCCGAAGATCGAGCGCGTGCCGGTGCCGGTGCGGTCGCGCTTTTCCACGCCCGTGTCGCGCGCCAGCCGGAGAAGATCGAGATATCGCTGCATGGGGGAAATCCTAGCGGATTCGCATCAGAATGGCAGGGCCTTCAAATCCGGTTCCAGCCAGGCGCGGCGCGCCTGGACCGACATCAGCCGCTCCCGCGACCAATATTCCAGCAGCCAGTTGGGATTGGCGAAATTGGTGCCCATCAGGGCGTTGACGATGCGGTAGACCGGCACATCGGACGGGAAACTGGCGTACACGCCGCGCGCCGCCCTGAGCGAGGCCAGCGTAATGGTCTCATGATAGCCGGCGCTGTCGCTGTTCACCCCGCCCACCGATTCATTGAAGGCGCGGATCAGCCCCGGCATGACGGCCGCGGGTTCCAGTTCCGGCCGGTAGCGCATCAGCCACAGCGCCGCGGCGAAATGGGCGGCATGGGTCCATTCCGCGCGTGGCAGGCTGCAGGCCATCAGCCCCTCGCCGATGCGCACAATTTCGGTTTCGCTGGCGAAAATGGGCTTCATTTTCAGGCGGATGCCCGTCTGCTGGCCGGGAGTCAAGCAGGTTCCACCCTTCAATTCTTAACCCCCGGCGCCTATATTAGGGACGTCATCCGGGTTCGCCCGGGCGACTATGGCGATAAACGACTGTGTAATAAGCAGCCCGGACCCGGGGGCAGTACCCGGCGCCTCCACCACAAGCCCATTTTCCGATGGGTTTCTGTGGGGGCGAAACAGGATCGACGGATGTGTAAAGGCAGTTCTTTTGCCCGGTATGGTTCCGCCGTCATCGGACTATTGTTTAGGTGCCAACGATAATGAAATGGCCCTCGCTGCCTAACTTCGGTTAGCCAAGCGCGGTTTTGGTAGTTGCACCGGGCAACAGAAGCAACTGCCACTTTCTCTCCGGGTACCGGGCAACAGGTCCGTAGCGACAGCGTACGGACCCCATTCTCTTCTGCTACCGGGCACGCCTAGCTTTTCTTATGAGCCAAGCGAATTAGAAAAGCTGGTGCTAGCGAGCCGCGACAGCGGCGAGACGACAGAAGCAACTGCCACTTTCTTCCAAGTACCGGGCAATAGGTCCGTAGCGTCAGCGTACGGACGCCCACTTTCTTCCTACTGCGTAATCTTGATCGAAATATCGCCGCGCTGCGAGACAATGGCAACTTCGGTATGCGCGCCGCGCCGGCGCAGCCGCAGATTCACATTGGCGCCCGCCAGTTCCAGATCATTGATCTCAATCTCTTCCAATCGGGGGAGCTGCGGATTGTTGAAGCGGATCTCGCGCCGCGCATGACACAGCTCCAGCCCCAGACAGGCCTGCAGCAGGGCGAAGGGCACCACACTGGCCCAGGCCTGCGGCGCGCAGGCCACCGGATAGAGCACCGGTGCCACGCCGCGCCGGCGGGGAAAGCCGCAGAACAGTTCGGGGAAACGCATCATCTCCATATGGGTGGCGGCATCGAACAGGCCTTCGAAAATCGCCGAGGCGCCACGCTTGAGGCCATAGCGCGACAGGCCCAGGGCGATCAGGGCATTGTCGTGCGGCCAGATCGAGCCATTGTG
The DNA here is from genome assembly GCA_019508105.1 of Alphaproteobacteria bacterium. Classification (GTDB taxonomy): domain Bacteria; phylum Pseudomonadota; class Alphaproteobacteria; order Micropepsales; family Micropepsaceae; genus Rhizomicrobium. The sequence goes on along the minus strand of JAEKMB010000240.1, from coordinate 3,551 downwards.
ATAGGACATGGGATTGAAGCGCGCCGCATCCGTCGACAGGGTGCGCACCCCCCAGCCGGAAAACATTTCCGGCGTCATCAGGGTGGCGGCCAGGGCCTCGGCCCGCTCCGGCGCGGCGATGCCGCAGGCCAGCACCTGCCCGGCATTGGAGCTCCGCACCCGGCAAGGCTGCTTGGCCCCGTCCAGCGCGATGGCATAGGTGCCCAATTCCTCCAGCCAGAATTTTTCCTCGAAGGCCACACGCAGTTTTTCCGCGGCTTCCTGCAGCTCCGCCGCGCGGCTGTCGTAACCCAGGGCGGCGGCCAGAGCAGCGCCTTCCTTGCGCGCGGCATAGACATAGGCCTGTACTTCGCACAGCGCGATCGGGCCGCTGGCAAGCTGGCCATCGGCATGCATCACCGAGTCGGCGGAATCCTTCCAGCCCTGGTTGGTCAGGCCGTTCTCGCTGACCCGGTAATATTCGACAAAGCCGTCGCCATCCTGGTCGCCATACTTGTCGATCCAGGCCAGCGCCGCTTCGATATTCGGCCACAGGGCGCGGATGGTTGAAAGATCGCCGCAGCGCTCGAAATAACGCGCCGCCAGCCAAACGAACAAGGGCGTGGAATCCACGCTGCCGTAATAATGCCCGAACGGCACTTCCCCCAGCACCGCCATTTCGCAGGAGCGCGTCTCGTGCAGGATTTTGCCCGGCTCGGCATCGGCGCGCTCGTCCATCTCCGTCGCCTGGTGGGCGGCGAGATACCCCAGCACCCCGCGCGCCAGTTCGGGATCCAGCCACAGCATCTGCAGCGCCGTGATGATGCCGTCACGCCCGAACGGGGTGGAGAACCAGGGCGTGCCGGCATAGGGATACGGACCCTGCGGCGTGTCCGTCACCAGCATGGAGAGGTCCGCCCCTGCCCGGTGCAGCATGCGGTTGGCCATCTGGTTGCTGGAGGTCACGCTGCCGCCCAACGCGGCGGCGCGCGCCGCACCACGCCGCGCCGCGCGATAGGGCTCGCTGAACGCCTCGGCCGCCGGGACGCGCTTCATGCCGGAATCGGTGCAGCGCACCGTCATTACGATGGCGAACTGTTCCCCAGGCTCCAGCTCAAGCTGGTACAGCGCCTGGCTCTTGGAAAGCTGGCGCGGCGGCGGGTCAAAGCCGATCTCGCTGCGCCGTTCCACCTTGTCCAGGCCGACATAGCGGAAGATGGTCTTGGTCCCGCCGATCACCGCTATGCTGGTCTCGCCGCGCCGGGGCCGCTGGATGCCGCGAATCTCGAACAGGTCGGCGAAATCGGCGGCGAAGTTCAGGGTCAGCCAGCATTTCTGCGGCGTGGCATCGAAATTATGTACCGCGATGCGTTCATGGCAGGCGCCCTGCCAGAGGAATTTTGAACGCCGGATATGCAGAATCTCGCGCGGCAGGATGATGGCGCTGCCCTGGTAGATGTCGGGATTGGAAAGATCCACGGTCAGGATGACATTGTCATTCTCCACCGCGCTGGACAGCAGCAGTGGCCGCTGGCCGTCGATCAAGAGCTGCACGCCTGACAGATAGCGGGTATCGTTGTGGAACAGCCCGCCCGGGGTCAATCCGGGCGCGATCACATCGCCCAGCGCATCGAACATGGCGAAGCTGTCGCCCTGCTTGAGAGTGCGGGGCCAGCGTTCCTGGATGGATTCCGTCGCCTGAATATAGAAAGTCGAAATATCGTCAGGCGAGTCCGGGAGGGTCCTGGCCTCCATGATTTCCTCGCGTTTCAAATCACTCCGCGGCCATTTCGACCGCGCCCCGGCTTCCCTGTGATGCCAGCGTCTCGTAAATCTTCACATATTCGCAGGCCATGGCGCGGGCGCTGAAGCGTTCCTCGAAGCGCGAGCGGATGGAGGGGCGGAACAGCCGGTCCAGCTTGCCCACCGCCGCCGCCGCCTGGTCGATCGTCTCGACCACAAAGCCGGTCAGGCCGTCATCCATGATCTCGGACACCGAGCCGCTGTTGAAGGCGATCACCGGCGTGCCCACCGCCATGCTTTCGATCATCACCAGGCCAAAGGGCTCGGGCCAGGAAATGGGAAACAGCAGCGCCGCGGCATTGCCCAGGAAATCCTGTTTCTGGCTGTCATTGATCTCGCCGATGAATTCCACATGCGGGCTGTGGTCCAGCACCGGCTTGACCTGTTCGTCAAAATATTTCCGGTCGGCCGGATCCACCTTGGCCGCCACTTTCAAACGTCTGCCGGCGCGGCGGGCGATCTCGATGGCCGGCAGGATGCCCTTGTCGGCGCAGATGCGCCCCAGGAACGCCAGATAGCCGCCCTCACCTTTACCTTCCTTCAGCAGCCCCTCCGGCAACCCGTGATAGACGGTGCCGCGCCAGTTCACCGGCGGCACGGGTTTTCTCTGATGGTTGGAAATCGAAACCAGCGGCATGTGCGGAAAGGCGCGGTAGATGTCGGGCAGCTCAGGCAGGTCCTGGCGGCCATGCAGGGTGGTGAGGGTCCGGTGCGCCATGTTGCGAAACAGGGGATAGTGGAAGAAGTCGATGTGGAAATGCATCACGTCAAACTCATGGCTGCGCGCCGCCAGCTGGTCCAGCATGATGATGTTGTAGGGGGTCGAGTTGTGAATGCCCTCCAGCCGCAGCGCCCGCGGCACGATGGGCACCAGGTGAGCGGCCGTCCTGGAATCCCCGGAGGCGAACAGGGTTACATCATGGCCCTGGGCCACCAGTTCCTCGGTCAGCCAGGAAACCACGCGCTCGGTGCCGCCATAAAGGGTGGGCGGCACACTTTCGACCAGGGGGGCGATCTGCGCGATTTTCATGACAGGATTCCGGGGGCTTATGGCACAGCTTATTCACAACGGCGTTTATGCCGGTCCGGTTCCGTTTTCCTCGCAATTGCGTCAAAATAGGCCCATGCGGCGGGGCCAGAGCCCGTGCCGCAATTGACTCCATCCATGCGGCGCCTACTCTGAAGGCATATGGCAAAAGACTTTATCGGTTATCAGGCTCTTACCGACTCGGCGCTGCGCGGCGTGGTGCGCGATGCGTTGCGCCGCATCGAAAAGTCCGGGCTGATCGGGGCGCATCATTTCTATTTGACCTTCAAGACCCATGCCGACGGTGTGGACATTCCCGATTTCCTCAAGGAGCAATATCCCGACGAAATGACCATCATCATCCAGCACCAATATTGGGCGCTGAAGGTGAAGGACGATTATTTCGAAGTGACGCTGACCTTCAAGAAGCTGCCGGCGCCGCTGCATATTCCCTTCAATGCCCTGACCGCCTTTTTTGACCCCGGCGTGCAGTTCGGCCTGCAGTTCCGCGCCGAGGGCGAGGCCGCCAAGCCCGCCACCGGGCCGGTGATGGTGCCGACCAATCCGCCGGAGCCGGCCGAGGCGCCCGAGCCCAAGCCGGCTGCCGTCCCCGCCGGCGAGAAGCCCGGCGAAGTGGTCAGCCTGGATTCATTTCGTAAAAAATAATCTATTTCGAAAGACCCATCCATGACCAAGACCCGCACCGAAACCGACACTTTCGGCCCCATCGAGGTTGACGACA
>JAEKMB010000324.1 GCA_019508105.1 Alphaproteobacteria bacterium | reverse complement strand
GCCTGCGGCACATCGCCGGCCGTCATTACCTTGTACCCGGCGCGCTGCAGGTTGGCCGCGAGCAGATCCCGGATTGCCGCTTCGTCTTCGACTACGAGTATCGAACCACCCATGACGTCTCCCAGCTGGATTTAGTTAGGCGGGCTCATCCTAGGGCGTCGTCCATAAGCGGCATATCGCCGACCCCTTATTTAACAGTCGTGTCACATTGGCGTGTTGTCGCCGATCACCGACACGAATGCCGGTACGGTCGTTGCGTCAGCGACCCCATGAGGGTGCTGGTGATCGAGGACGACGCGCAGGTGCGCGAGTACGTGCGCCTGGCGCTTGAACTGCACGAGCATCAGGCACTTACCGCCGATAACGGACGCCAGGCACTCGCTTACCTCGACGGCCATGCCGTCGATGCGGTGATCACCGATGTCTTCATGCCGGAGATGGACGGGATTGAAACCCTTGCAGTGCTGCGTAAGAAGTTTCCGGACATGCGCGTGGTTGCCATGTCCGGCCGGCCGGGTGTCGATTACCTCGCGATCGCGCGCGAGCTCGGCGTCACGCGCACGCTGCGCAAACCTTTCGAGATCTCGGAGCTGCTCGCAGCGCTGAAAGACGACCGGTGACGCGCAGGCCGGTCGTCTATCACATCATCGCCCAGGGGCGGCGGCAGGTGAGCGCCGCCTCGACGCTGGTCGTGCGCGAGGGCCGTGTTGCGGTCGAGCTGGATCCGGCGATGGTTCACGCGAAGGGCGTGTTCGTGCAGATCGACGCGGCGAAGCTGCGCAAGCTCGACGAGGAAGGCTGGGTGTACGGCTATCCCGAGCTGGTGGACCGGCGCCGCGCACCGTCGCGCCGCGGGCGCGAGCGCTATTCCGCGGCGCCGAGCCGCGGGCGGCGGCGGGCGGATCACGAGACGCGGCGCTTCTAGGCGACAGTCCTGATGGCGCTGCGCTGCCGCGTGCACCCAAGGCGCGACCCACGTACGCTTTCAGCGTGCAGGAATCGCTACACCCCGGCATCGAACGGCGCCGCACGACAGGGCCGTTGCGCGTGCTAATCGCCGACCACGAGGCCGACACGGTCGATACGCTCTAGCGGCTGCTGCGCGCCGAAGGCCACATCGTGCATAGCGCGTACACC
>JAEKMB010000239.1 GCA_019508105.1 Alphaproteobacteria bacterium | reverse complement strand
GTGGTCGCATAGAAATCGATGGACGAGCGTTCGATGGTTTCCACCTGGTCCAGGGTGGAGGCGCGGGCGTCCAGGGTGCCAATGCCGAAACGCACCACCATCCAAGTGTCCCGGCCGTGGAAACGAACATAGGTCAGGGGATCGAAGGCCTGGTCCACACCCACGCCAAGCAGATCGCGGGGCGGCAGCGGGCCGGCAAAGGGCAGCACCAGGTAGGAGCCTTCGGCGATGCCGTTCTTGCCCAGAGTGATGCCGAAATCATTGTCGTGGTTGGGAAGGCCGATCTTGCTGGCCACATCGATCAACCCGGCCAGGCCGACAGTGGAATTGATCACGATGCGGCCGGCGGTGTTGGCGGCCTTGTCGCCATCGCCCTGCAGCACGTCATTGGCCAGCACCACCGGCGAATTCAGGTTGTTGAGGGCATTGTGGATGCCGTCGCGCACCGGTTCGGGCAGCACGGCGCGATAGCCCTTGGCGATGGGACGGGCCACCGCATGGTCCAGCCGGACGTCAAAGTCGAATACGTCGCGATTGGTTTTTTCCCAGGGATCGTTCTGGGCCAGCGCTTCCGGGCTGGGCGTGCTGCACGCGCTCAGGGCCAGGCCAAGAGCCAGTGCGGAAATCGCCGGGAAAGAGATTTTCATGCCCCACCAAATACAGGAATCACGATAAAATAAGGTTTACGGCGAGTCTCGACGCCCAATATCGGTATTCGTACCGCAGGGCACAAGGGGGACCGGCTTGAGGCGCCCTGCGGCGTCCTGCCCCTTCCCGCGCCTGGCCCGGCGTACAAAGCCCTTTACATGATCAACATACGGTCCGGGGATGTGGACGGATCAGGCCGTGGCGAATTTGCTACAGGCGCGGCGGGCGGCGGGGCGGTGACATTTCGATCCGCGGCCGGGTCCAGGGGTTTGTCCATGACCAGGGGAGGGACTTGCAGGGCGGCGACCCCGAAGCCCAGCGCGCAGACATTTTGTCCCAGAAAACAAGCCCGCATTTTTCCCATCCGCTCTGAAAGGTTCAAAGCGTGGTACGCAAAAAGGCTCCCGTCCGGATGAAAAAAATCCTCAAACTTTCCGGCCGGCGGCCAGATGCAGCGCTCCTGTCATGGCCGCCAGATCGAGAAGGATCAGATAGCGGTAGTCGCAGGCGATGGAGAGCGCGGCAAAGGTGAGGGTGAACAGCAGCGCCCCGGCGAGCAGCCCCGCAATGGCCAGATCGCCCGGCCCCTTGCGCTGTAGCAGCAGACCAAGGGCCAGCAGCGCCAGCAGCCCCCAGGCGATATGGGAATAGATGGGGGTGGCAAAGAACAGCTTTACGTAATTCAGCAGCATCCGGTCCTGGGGACGTACCCCCGCCACCAGGCCCAGCTGGTGCAGCAGCGCAGGAGGCCCGTCTATGCCGGCATGGCTGAAGTGGCAGGCGGTGGCGTCCGGGGTGAACAGGACCGCGCCAAATGCCGCCAGGCGGGTGCGCAGATAGAGCAGAGGATGGCCGGTCACCAAGCCCGTCCAAGCCCGCCCCACGGCGCCCTCGGGCGCATTGGCCAGTTCATGATTGATGCCGGGATCGGCGGCGAAGGGGTCATTGCGCAGCGGCGTGTAGAGTGTGGCGCTTCGCCGGCGCAGCAGTTTTTCAAATTGCGGGTCTTCCGCCGCCAGCGAGGGCAAGGCCAGGGTGGGATCGTGCCACAACGCCCCCGCCAGGTCATAGGCTTGGCCCAATCGGACCTCGGCGCTGGCGCCGTCGCCGCCGTCGGCCCGCGCCACCAGCCAAAGACTGGTACCAGTGCCAAGCGCCACGCTGACGGCAAGGAAGCAGAACCCGATGAGCCAGCGCTTGCTCGGCACGGTGCATGCCGCCACCAGCGCGGCCACCGGCAACAGGACGATGGCGTTCTGGCGCACCGCCGCCGCCAGGGCCAGCAGGACCGCGGCCGGCACAAGCCAGCGCTTCCGCCCGTCCCGCGCGGCCACGGCCAGGCAGACAAAGCCGGCAATGGCCGCATTGGCGCACAATATGTCTTTCCAGATCTGTCCCTGGAACATCAGCCATTGCGGCGTCAAAATGATCGCCAGCGTCACCAGCGCCGTCCATCCATTGCGGGGCCTCAGCCACAACAGCGTCAGGAGCGCCCCCAGCAAGAGCAGGCTCTGGAAGACCAGGAACAGCAGGGTGCCGGGCAGAACCGCGTCGAACAGGCCCAGCAGCCAGGCCATGACGGGCGGATGCCAGCTATTATAGGCGCCGCTGCGGCCATTGGCGAGCTGCTCCACCGAGTCATAGGAAAGCTGCCCCGGCGCGTTGATCGCCAGCATCACGGCGGTGCCGGCACCCACAACGGCGCCGGCGATGCGCCGCGCCTGCATCAGCCGCGCCCGAAGAGCGGCATCTTGGTGGCCATGATGGTGACAAAGGCCACGTTGGATTCCAGCGGCAGGCCGGCCATGAAGGCCACCTGCTGGCCGACATGATCCACATCCATGCGCGGTTCCACCGCCAGACTGCCGTCCGGTTGCAGCACGCCCTGGGTCATCCGCTGGGTCATCTCGGTGGCGGCGTTGCCGATATCGATCTGCCCGGCGGTGATGTCGAAGGGCCGTCCGTCCAGGATGGTGGACTTGGTCAGGCCTGTGATGGCGTGCTTGGTGGCGGTGTAAGGCGCCGAGTGCGGCCGCGGCCGGTCGGCGCTGATGGAACCATTGTTGATGATGCGACCGCCGCGCGGCGCTTGGGCCTTCATCATCCGCACCGCTTCCTGGGTACAGAGGAACGCGCCGGTGAGATTGACCCCGACAATGGCCTGCCATTGCTCAAAGCTCAGCTCCTCGATTGGGATGGCGGGGGTACCCATACCGGCATTGTTGAACAGCATGTCCAGGCGGCCGAACCTCTCCTTGATCCGGGCGAAGATGGTCTTCACCTGGACGGGGTCGCCGACATCGCCGGGAACCACCAGATGATCGCCCTTCAGGGCCTTTGCGGTTTCCTCCAGCGCCTCTTTCTTGCGGCCCACCAGCGCCACGCTCCAGCCCTGGGCGGCCAAAGCCTTGGCGGCTGCGCGTCCCACCCCACTGCCCGCGCCGGTGATCATTGCGATTTTGTTCATCTGTGCTTGCCCGCCCCTAATGCCGGTTTTGCCGCGGCCAAACCATAAGTTCCATAAGGCTTTACAGGCAACAGCGGGCAGGGGCGGCCCTGCTTTATTTGGCCTGAAATTTCCGTTAGAGCTTGCCCGCCCCGACCGAAGGCGCCCAAGCGCCGGGACGGGGGTGCTTATTGCAGGGGATTTTCATGCGTAAGGCCTTGGTTCTGGCTTTTCTGGCTACAGTTGCGCTCGCCGGCCCGGCATGGGCCCAGCCGAGCAGCGACAAGTCCGATGCCGATGCGTCCAAGACCCAGGTCGCTGGCCTGGAAAAGATCGTGGTCACCGCCCGCAGGCGCGAGGAAGACCAGCAGACGGTGCCGATCTCAATCACCGCCCTCAATCAGGCCGATCTGGACAAGCTCAGCATCAAGACCATCGAGGATCTGAAATATGTCAGCCCGTCGGTCTATATCGCCCCCACCACCTTCCGCCAGGACACGCTGAACATCACCATCCGCGGCCAGCGCAATTTCGACGCGCCCTCGGGTGGCGGCAATCCCGGCCTGGCTTTTGACACGGCTTCGGCGGTGTACAAGGACGGTGTTTATTATGCCCGGGCGATCGGCCTGACCGGGTCGCTGTTCGATCTGGACAATGTCCAGGTCTTGAAAGGCCCGCAGGGTACCCTGGTGGGCCGCAACACCACCGGCGGCGCCATCCTCTACAACAGCCGCGACCCGGGTCCGGATGTCGGCGGCTATGTCCAGGCCACGGTGGGCGACTATGCCCGCGCAGGCCTGC
>JAEKMB010000238.1 GCA_019508105.1 Alphaproteobacteria bacterium | reverse complement strand
TGGAAGAAATGCTCGAAATGGCCGAAGCGCACATGGCTGCGCGCCAGGCGGGTCAGCACCGCGCCCGGCTCGGCCGTCTCGCGATGGACTTGTTCATTGGTGGCGATGATCGCCAGGGCGCGGGTGGACGGGATGCCCAGCGCGGCCAGCGCCTCGCTGCAAAGATATTCGCGGATGGTGGAGCGCATCACGGCGCGGCCGTCGGCAAAGCGTGAATAGGGTGTCTGGCCGGCGCCTTTGAGCTGGATGTCCCAGAGTTCGCCGGCAGGATTGCGCGCCTGCCCGATCAGCAGCGCGCGGCCGTCGCCCAACTGCCCCGCCCAGACGCCGAATTGGTGACCGGAATAGACCATCGCCAGCGGCGTGAAACCGTCCAGCGGTGCATGGCCGGAAAAAACCTGGGTGAAAGCGGGATCGGAAAAGGCGGCTGGGTCCATCCCCAGCAGCGCCGCGGCCTGGGGGTTGGCGTGCAGCAGCCGGGGCTGCACCCCCACCTTTTCCGCCGGCATCAGGGTGTAGAATTCGCCCGGCAGGCGGGCGTAATGATTTTCGAGTTTCAGGCCGAACATGGCGCTAATTTGCGCGCTTCAAAGCTTGAACGCAATTTTCCAGTTCACCCAGGAAGCGCGAACGGTCCTGTTTGGAAAAACCGGCGTGATGGGTCTGGCCGCCCGGCTTCAATTCGCGCAAATGCCGGCTGAGTTCCCGCATCCCCAGCGCCATGCCGATGCCGTCCTGGGTAAACGCCTTGCCGTTGGGGCCCAGCACGCGGACGCCTTTTTCCAGGCAGCGCGACGCCAGCGGAATGTCGGCGGTGATGCAGATGTCGCCGGCGTTGATGTGCTCCACGATCCAGTCATCGGCGGCATCCGCTCCTTCCGCCACGGTGACATGGCGCAGGAGCGGATTGGCCGAGGGACGCAAGCCGCCATTGCTGACAATGGTGACGGCGAGGTTATGCCGGGCGGCGACTTTTTCAACTTCCGCTTTGACAGGACATGCGTCGCCGTCAACGAATAGCTGCATTAGGCCGCGCTGCCCCGTGCCTTGTCCTTACCCCGATGCCAATGCGGCCGCGAGCCATTGCGCTTGGCCGGCGCATGGGGATCGCCATGCGGCAAACTCTCGTTGCGCCCGCTGCCATGCTTGTGACCGCCGCCCTTGTGGCCATGCGGCTTGCCATGGCGATGGCCATGGGCGCGGCGCGGCTCTTCCTGCTGGCGGCGCTGCTCTTCGGTCAGTTCCGGCAGATCATGGGCCACCGGCTCGATCTTCATGCGGATGATGCGCTCGATATCGCGCAGGTAGGAGCGTTCCGAGGCATCGCAGAAGCTGATGGCGATGCCTTCGCCGCCGGCGCGCGCGGTGCGGCCGATGCGATGGACATAGCTTTCCGGCTCGTTGGGCAGCTCGAAATTTACCACATGGCTGATATTGTCCACGTCAATGCCGCGGGCGGCGATGTCGGTGGCCACCAGCACACGCGCCTTGCCGGACTTGAACAGGTCCAGCGCCCGCTGGCGGGCATTCTGGGACTTGTTGCCGTGAATGGCTTCCGCCACCACGCCGGTGCGCGCCAGATGCTCGGCCACCTTGTTGGCGCCATGCTTGGTGCGGGTGAACACGATCACCCGGTTCATCGCCACATCCTTCAGAAGCTCGCTGAGAAGCTGGCGCTTCTGCGGCGCCGGCACGAAATAGAGCTTCTGCTCGACGCGGTCGGCGGTCTTGCCCTGGGGCGTGACTTCGATGCGCTCGGGCGAGCGCAACATGTCATGGGTCAGCTTGACGATGTCGTCCGGCATGGTGGCCGAGAACAGCATCGACTGGCGCTCGCGTGGCAGCATCGCCACCAGCTTGCGCACATCGCGGATGAAGCCCATGTCCAGCATGCGGTCGGCTTCATCGACGATGAAGGTGCTGACCGCATTAAGCTGGACCTGCTTCTGCTGCACCAGGTCGAGCAGGCGGCCCGGTGTCGCCACCAGGATGTCCACGCCCTTGGACATGTTGCGAATCTGGGTGTTCTGGTTCACCCCGCCCAGGATCACGGTCATCTTCAAATTCAAGAAGCGGCCATAGGTGCGAAGGCTCTCTTCGATCTGCACCGCCAACTCGCGGGTGGGCGCCAGGATCAGCGCCTTGGCCTGCTTGGGCTGTGGCGGGACATGGCCGATGGACAGGCGCTGCAGCAGCGGGATGCCGAAGGCGGCGGTCTTGCCGGTGCCGGTCTGGGCAATGCCGAGCAGGTCGCGGCCAGCCAGCAGCGCCGGGATGGCGCGGGTCTGGATGGGGGTGGGGATGGTGTAATTCTCTGCCGCTAAGGCGCGCAGGATCGGCTCGGCAACGCCAAGCCCTTGGAAAGTCACGTCAGTCACAAAAGTCCTTAAAAACCGCGGGGACGCGCCAATAGGCACGGATTTACGGCTGGTTGCCGTCTTCCACGCACACTGGAGGGAACGGAGGTCAAAGCTGAGACCCGGTGGTGGCAGCGCTGAAAAGCGCCTTGTGCGGCCTGCCGGATGGCGGGCTTATGGGCGTGTTCGCCCCTGAAGTCAACCCGTTTTTGCTGCATCGCAACAAATGAGACCGTAACATTTGTACGAATAACCCCGTTGCGGGGTGCATCTTTCTGTAGTCATCATTGTCGCAGGTCTCCTCCACGCAGCCGGGGCGGAAAGAGGCTCGGGGTTCAAGCCGGCATTGGGGCAGTAGCGTCGGTTCTCATGGCATACGGTAATGACGGGCCTAAGCCCATTTCGCAGGCATCTGCGAAGGGCAAGGTGAAGTGGTTCAACGCCACCAAAGGTTACGGTTTCATCACACTGGACAATGGCGGCGACGCTTTCTGTCACGCCAGCGCGTTGCAGGCGACGGGGCACGCCGATGTGCAGCCGGGCACCACGGTTGTATGTGACCTGGCGGACAGCCAGCGCGGCTTGCAGGTGGTGACGGTCCATAGCGTGGACACCTCCACCGCGGAAGCCCCTGCCCGCGGTCCGCGCCAATTCGGTGGCGGCGGCGACCGCTTCGGTGGCGGCGGCGGATATGGTGGCGGCGGCGGCTATGGCGGTGGCGGCGGGGGTTATGGTGGTGGCGGTGGCGGCGGCTATCGCGACAACAATGCGCCCTCAGGTCCCATGGTCGAAGGCAAGGTCAAGTTCTTCAACGACCAGAAGGGCTTTGGCTTTGTGATGCCGGACAATGGCAGCGGCGACATCTACCTCCACGCCAGCGCGCTTAGGCGTTCGGGCGTCCAGGCGGTGGAACCTGACCAGCGCATCCGCTATTCCACGCGCCAGGGCAACAAGGGCGTCGAAGTGGACCGCGTCGAGATTATTTGATGGACCGCAAGAGCATCATCGCTGTTTGCAGGATCGTGCCGCCTTTCCTGTCCTGGACGGCCTGCATCTGGGTTCTGGGCAATGTCGCCGGCGGCGTGCGGGGCACCGGCGAAGGACTGGGCTTTCACATTTTCTGGCTTTTGATCCTGGCCCAACTGCCCTTCATCCTGGGTTACCTTTTTACCGCGGAATGGCGCCATGGGCGGGCCGCCGCCGTTCTTTTGCTGCAGGCGGCCTCGCTGATGCTGGCCTTCGCGCCCGTCGCGTTTTTCCGGCTGTAGCGCCGCCCTAGGCCGGTGCCGTTTTGGCCACGCCCGGCGCCACGTCGGGATCGTTTTCCACTTCCTTGAGCTTTTCGCGCGCCGCGGCGGCTTCGCGCTGCTTGTTCCACATCGAGGCATAATGGCCGTGCTGCGCCAGGAGCTGAGAATGACGGCCGCGCTCGATGATCTGGCCATGGTCCAGCACCAGGATCTCGTCGGCATCCACCACAGTGGAAAGCCGGTGAGCGATCACCAGGGAGGTGCGGTTCTGCGACACGATGTTGAGGGCGCTCTGGAT
>JAEKMB010000237.1 GCA_019508105.1 Alphaproteobacteria bacterium | reverse complement strand
GGGGATCGGGTGCGTTGGTCTGCAAGGCATAGGCGGTCGGCACTAGCAGATCCTCCAATGTGACCCCGAAATGCGCCTGATGGTCCTCGGAACGGGCAAGCAGGCGCACATTGGGCGGCGTGCCCAGCAGGGGATCGGCCCGGTCGAGTTCAAAGCCGGCTGCCCCGCCGCCGGAAAACCCAAACCCGCCAAACTGCTCCCCGTCCACGCCGGCGAAAATCCAGGCAAGGTCCGGCGCATATGATTCGGTCGTGCGGCGATAATGCGAGCCCTCAAAGCGGCCCTGGGCGGTAAACCCGACACCTACAAGGCGTTGGGGCGGGCGATCCTGGCGCCGCCAGAGGCCGCCATAGCCGCCATCGAAGGCATGGTAGTATTCGCCGGGCTCTGCCGCCCAAGCTCGCGTGCCGCCTTCGGACCGGCGCAGTTCCAACGTATCGGGCACCGCGGCAGATGTGGCGACACGCCAGTAAAAACCATTACCTCCGAGATAGGCGAGGCGACCACCCTCGGCCAGCCAATCACGCATGGCATTCAGGGTCCCCGGGGTTTGGTACTCGGGATGTGTTCCCGTCAACACACAGCGATATCCTGATAGCAGGACCATTCCCTCGCGTTCAAGGTCATGGTCCGTGATCGCATCCCAGGCGATCCCCATCTTGTCGAGCCAAAGGGCAAGGTGCATGTCGGCCGGGAAGTGGCGCAGGCCCGATCCTTTGAGATCGACATAGGCCATCTGACCGACCCGGAAAGTGAGCACCGGACGACGTAGTGACGAGAAACCTACCCCGGAGCCGTCACTGTGGAAGTTATACGTCGAAAGTCCGAACTCTTTGTGCTCGGCGGGATGATGCGGATAGACGCCCCATTTCTCGCGGCGGGCGCGAAAAGCCTCATCGAAATTATCGCGCTCGAAATTGGCGTAGACCTGGTAGGTGTAGGTTGGAAACAGCACGGCGACCTTGGCGGTGGTCGTGTCCGGCGGCGGCAGCACAAAGATTGGGACGATGTCCTGTCCCGAGTCCGATTGCAGCCGTACGCCGTAGACCCCACTGGGCGAGCCGGCCGGCACCTCGAAAACAAAATCTGTGTCCCAGCCGCAATCATAAAGATCATCTTCGTGAAAATGCACCGCCGCATACTGATCTGGCGCTTCGGACCAGCGCATGACATCGCCGCGCCAGAATGCGCCGCGCACCGCCCTGGTCGGCAGGTTAACAAGTTCGCCATCCAGACCGTGTGGCCCGCGATCAGAAATTTTCTGGGTGGGGATGTCGAGGCTGAAATCCCACCATGCGATGATGCTGGCGGGCGACAATGCGGCGGGTTCAAGCGGCGTTTCCGAATCGACCGGCCCTTGCACCAATAGCGGGTGTTCCAGCCGCCCGTTAAAATGGTCGCGGCAAACGAGCCCTGCATCGTCGGCCGCGGCCGCGAGGAACAGGGCCGAGGGGTTACTGACGTCCGCCGAGAGGCAGGCTTGGCCACCCCCATTCACGCCCCAGTCCGTGGTCAGCGGGATTTGGAGCAGGCGAAGGGTTCGCCCGGTACAGATCACGCGGAGTTCGTACCAGCGGCGTTGCAGCATTGGTGATGCGACGCGGCAAATGACTTCCCCCACCCGCAGTTCGGCCCCCGTGGGCGTCGCATAGAGCGCAAGCCCATTTCCGCCGAGCCAGCTCAAAATCGCCTGCGGCCGGCCATCCAGCAACCAAGGCTGGACCCGCACGCTGAGTGTCCATTCTTGCGGCAAGGCAAGATTCGCCAATGACACCACACCATGCGACCCGCTATGGATCTCCTGCAATCGTCCGGGATAATTTCCTTCAAAGGGGGCAGGCATGCGCTCCATCAGCATTCCGGGGCCCGCCGGATTGGGATCGGCGCTCCGAATGCGCACCAGGTCGGCACGGTAAGTGGTGCTGGTGCAAGAAACCTTGACCGCAATGCGCCCGCCAGCGCGGACCGACCAGCGGTCGGTATACGCAATCAGTGGCACTGTCATGGACGTACCTCGGCACGCTCCACGGCAGCCAGCGCGCGGGTGAAGCGGGCAAACAGCTCATCCACCTCTGCCTCAGTAATGATCAGAGGCGGGGCAAAGTTAACCGTGTCTTTCACCACCCGCAGCAACAGGCCTTCCGCCATCATCGCGTCCTGCATCGCCAGGCCGCGCGCGCCGGCGGCATCCGTCAGGCTATGCAATTGCACGGCACCACCCAAGCCGACACCGCGGGTATTGAACACTAAGGGATGGCCGGCCAGCGATGCCAGACAGCGTTGCAACTGTGGACCGACGCGGCGGACGTGACCCAGCAGGTCACGTTCCTCGATAATCTCGATCGTGCGTAGCGCGACGGCGGCAGCCACCGGATGGCCACCATAGGTTGCAGCGTGGGAAAAAATGCCTTCGTCGTCTGATCCTCGCTCCAACCCGTCATAGAAATCGCCGTCCATCACAATGGCCGAAATGGGAAAATACGCAGCAGAGAGCGCCTTGGCGAGGGTCATACAATCGGGACGCATCCCAAAGGTCTGAGCGGCAAACATGCTGCCGGTGCGACAGAATCCCGTGATCACTTCATCGTCAAACAGCAATATCCCATAACGATCCAGAAGGGTCCGAACGCCTATGAGATATCCTGCGGGCGGCACTACACATCCGGCGCTGAAGGAGACAGGGTCCAGAATCATTGCCCCCACCGTCTCCGGGCCGGCTGTTTCAATCGCCTGCTCGAGCTCGGCCAGCATCCGCTCGTTGAAAGTGGCCTCATCCTCGCCGGGGCGCGCGTTGTTGACATAGTCTGGCTGGCTCACGGTGATAACATCGGCCATCGGCAGGTTGAAGGCGCGCGCGGTACCTGGAAAGCCTCCAAGAGGGGCAGTCATCACGGTTGCGCCATGGTAGCTGAGGGCGCGGGCGATAACCTTGACGCGCTGGGGTTCGCCGCGATGGCCGTTGCGAAAGCGCATAAATTTAATGAGAAAATCATTGGCTTCCGAGCCCGTGGAAGCGAAGGCAACACGCGCCTTGGAAACGGGCGCCATTGATGCAAGCTTTTCCCCTAGTGCAAGCGCGGCCGGAACGGTTCGGTAAAGACCGGAAGCGTAAGCGGGGAGCTGGCGCATCTGGCGGATGGCGGCCTCCACCAACTCCGGATCGGAAAATCCCAGCGCGGCACTATAGAAGGATGAGGTCCCCTCAATGTATTCTCGACCGTTCTCATCGGTGAGATAGATGCCGTTGCCCTTTTCAATTACCAAAGGGCGGTTGATGCGCGCTTGACGCAGGTTAGTGAAGCCAATCAGGGTTCTATTGTCAGGCGCGTTGCTGTTCCTCGACATAAGCATCAGAAACCTAACTGCTGCGGCGCAACAAAAATGGCCACTACTTGATCGTGGGACGGATCATAGGCAAGAGCCATGAGGAGCGAAAGCGTCGGTCTTAGGAGGAGAGCCTTCGCATGCGCCATCATTCATCGCTAGGCGATGTGATCGGGGACGTGCTGCTACGGCCCCTGGTGAGGCGATGTTAGCTAGACGCCTCTCGGGCAAGCCGAGATGGCTTTTCGATCGCCCTCAGGATGCGCACATACGCGCCTTGCTCGCCGCCGCAAACCCCAATGATTTCATTGAGGCGACCCCAGATTGGCATTTTTTGAGGGGCAGCAATTTGTGGAGCAAAGGTAGCTAAAGCAGTAGCTATAATGGACGGGCCGTTGTGTCTTCTGGAAATTTCGACGCTGATATCCAGAGTAAGGCTGTGGCGATCAAACACACAGTGTCTTACGCGGCAGGCGTCATTCCATTACTCTATCTGCCCAAGACAGGCAGAACATGGAAGAGAATCACGAAGACAAGCAGGCATTCCAGTCCTCCGGCAACCTGGTCCAGAACTTTTTCATCGTACT
>JAEKMB010000322.1 GCA_019508105.1 Alphaproteobacteria bacterium | reverse complement strand
CGCGATCCTGTTCCCTTCCCCGGTCGCCGGCGGCCGCGCCTGCGCGCCTTCGCTGAGCGCGAAGAAGTCCTTGCCCTGGCGCGTCTTCGACTCAAGGTCTCCGAGCTTGCAGATGAAGCCCAAGCCGGCAGTACTGCTCATCAGCAGCCGCTGATTGCGATCGCCGGTGGCCATCCAGACGATGGCGTCCGAGCCCGAGTTCACCAGGGTATTGACCGGTGCGCCGTCGCCGCGGCCGCTCGGAATGTCGGCGGCCGAAATGGTGAACGTCTTCCCCGAGCCGGCGAGCACGATGACCGAGTCGGTGGTCTTGCACTCGAGCGTTTGCGCCTGCGCATCACCTTCCTTGAACGTGAGCGTCGAGAGATCGAGGCCATGGCCGGTGCGCGCCCGTATCCATCCCTTGCGCGAGAGAATCACCGTGATCGCCTCCTCGACCACCGTTCGCTCGACTTGCGCCCGCTCGGCGCTCTTGATCAGCGTCCGGCGCTCGTCGCCGTATTTCTTCGCGTCGTCGGCGAGCTCCTTGACCACCTGCTTCTTCAGCTCCTTGTCGTCGCCGAGCAGCGACTTCAGCTCCTTGCGGCTGCCCTCCAGCGATTTCTTCTCCTCGTTCAGCTTGATGCCGTCGAGCCGGGTGAGCTGGCCGAGGCGCAGGTTGACGATGTCTTCCGCCTGGCGCTCGGTGAACTTGTATTTCTTGCGCAGCGCCTCCTTCGCGGCCGGCTGATCTTCGCTTGCGCGGATCAGCTTGATGATGTCGTCGATCTTGGCGTAAGCGGCGAGGCGTCCCTCGACGATCTCGATCCGCTCCTGGACCCGATCCAGCCGGTACTGCGTGCGGCGGCGAAGCGTATTGACGCGGAACTCGCCCCACTCGCGCAGCACGTCGACGATGCCTTTGGTTTCCGGCAGGCCGTCGAGTCCGAGCCAGGTGAGATTGACGGCATAGCGGCTCTCGAGCGAGGTATGCACGAGCAGCGCCGCCATCATCTCTTCCGGGTTCTGCCGCGATGAGCGCGGCTCGATCACCAGGCGCAGCTTCGACTTGCGGTCGCTCTCGTCACGCACGCCCTCGACCTGGTCGAGGATGAACTGCTTCATGCGCCGCTGCTCCTGGGAGACCTCCTTCCTGCCGAGGCCCGGG
>JAEKMB010000236.1 GCA_019508105.1 Alphaproteobacteria bacterium | reverse complement strand
CAGGATTACAACCTGGCCGATGGCGGTGTTCTGGTAGTTGCTGATCCCCGCCGCGCCGAAGCCGCCCAGCCCGAAGCCGCTGCCGCCCGCGCCGAATCCCACATCGGTCTTGGAGCCGTGCCCCTGGGCGATCGCCTGCTGTTCGCTAGTGCGCACATTGGTGACGGTCAGCACCACATCCGCCGTCTTGGAGGAGACGCTGATATTGGAGACGATGGCGCCGGCATAGCCGCCCAGGAAGCCGCCCAGCAACCCGCCGACATTGGTGCCGCCCGAATTGCCGTTCTTGGAGGCGATGTCGGGAACCAGGATATAGTCGGCGGCGCGGACCTGGCCGGCGCCGACATTGGCGCCGCCCTGCAGGGTACCGCCGGCGGCAAGCGCCCGTTCCTGCTGCGCCATTTCAAATCCCTTGCCGCGGTCCACCAGGGTGAAGCAGCCGGATTTCATCACAAAAACCTTCAGCAGCGCCTCGGGGGATTCCAGCCCCAGGCCTTCCCACCATCTGGTCTCCGGTTCGCGGACGGCCAAGGTGCCGATCTTGCGGCCGCAGGTGGGAATCTCGGCGGTTTTCTGCGCCGTCTTGCTGTCGATGGAGGCGGCCGAGGCCGGAAGCACCGAAAAGGATGTGGATGCGACGCAGAGCGATGCCGCCGTCGCCAGGAACTTTGCCAGACGCATGATGAATCCCTCCAAAATCCGTACGGCGGTTATACGCCCGCGCGTGGGCGCCAGATTAGCGCAAGGGGGAAAAACCGCAATGGTTCAGCGCGTAGCGCTGAACGCCAAGGGCCGTTCAGGCCCGCGGCAGCGGTAGCTCAGGAGTACAGAACTACTCACTCCCACCAACCTTTATGTTTGAACCACATAAGCGGGATCAGGGCACTGACGGCGATCAGCACCAGCGCGAAAGGATAGCCGAACGGCCAGGCCAGTTCCGGCATGACATGGAAATTCATGCCGTAAATCCCCGCCACCAGAACCGGCGGGATGCCGACCACCGACCAGATGGTCATGATCTTGAACAGGTCGTTCTGCTCGGTGGCAATGAAACCCAGGTCCGCATCCAGCAGGAACTGCAGCTTGTCGGTGAGATGGACCTCATATTCGTTGAGCGACTGGACGTCGGCGCCGGCCATTTTCAGCCGCGCCTTGACCAGGTCTTCCAGCCAGCCATCGCCATGTTCGGTGACGAAGGGCACGGCGCGCTGCAGCACCAGCAGCGTATCGCGGATATAGGACAGCCGCTCACCCATATCGCCGATCTCCACCAGCGTGTCGCGCAGCATGCGGTTGACGCGCGCCACCTTGTTCTTCTGCCGGTCCTGCATGTCCTTGTGGAAGATGCGCTGGGAGATCTTCAGCGCCTCGGCGCGCAATTCCTCCAGCCGGTCGGCGCCGTAATCGATCATGGCTTCCAGGATGACCAGGAAGATGTCGGGGGCGCTGCGGGTGCGCCGGTTCACCCGTTCGGTGATAGCGTCGAAAGTGTGAAGCTGGGCGAAGCGCACCGTCACCAGCAGGTCCTTGGTCAGGACAAAGCCCAGCGGGGAGGTGACGTCCTCGCCGCCTTCCTTGTAGTGCGGCGTCACCGGCACCGAGATGGTGAAGGTGCCGTCCTCATATTGCAGGCGGCTGGAGAATTCGATTTCCTCCAGCTGGTCGCGGGGCGGGATGTCCAGGCCGCACTTGCTGCAGGCCTGGGCGATTTCCGCGTCGGTGGGATTGAACAGGTCCACCCAGACCGTCTTGCCGCCGGATTGATGCTCTGTCAGCACGGATTCATCCCCTGGGCATAACGCGCCAAAGCGGCAATCAGGTCAACGCACCGTGGCAGTGCTTGTACTTGCGGCCTGAACCGCACGGACAGGGGGCGTTGCGCTGGACCTTGTCCCAGGTGCGGGGGTTGTTGGGATCCACCGGCAGGTCGTCCGGCCAGGCGCCCGGCTGTTCCACTTCATTCTCGCCGGTCAGCGGATTGATGTGGGAGGCGTGCAGCACGGGCAGGGGCGTCTGCTCCAGCGGCGGCACCGGGCCGGTCTGGATCTGGACATTCATCAACTGGCGCACCACCTCGGTGCGCAGTTTGGCAAGCAGGGTCTGGAACAGTTCGAAGGCGTCGCCCTTATATTCGTTCAGAGGATCGCGCTGGCCGTAACCGCGCAGGCCGACATACTGGCGCAGATGGTCCAGGTCCACGATGTGCTCGCGCCAGTCATGGTCCAGGGTCTGCAGCAGGATGGCCTTTTCGACATAGCGCATCACCTCGACGCCATATTCGGCGGTGCGGGCGGCGGCGCGGGCTTCCACCGCCTTCTGGATGCGCTCGCGCACTTCCTCGTCGGCAATGCCTTCTTCCTTGGTCCATTCCACCACCGGCAGTTCCAGGCCGAAGATAGAGCGCACTTCCTCCTGCAGCCCCACCGCGTCCCATTGTTCGGCATAGGCCTTTTCGGGGATGTGGCGTTCCACCAGGCTTTCCACCACTTCCTCGCGGAAGTCGGCGATCTGGTCGGAAACGTCTTCCGACGACATGATCTCCTTGCGCTGCTCGAAGATCACCCGGCGCTGGTCGTTCAGCACATCGTCATATTTCAGGATGTTCTTGCGGATTTCGAAGTTGCGCGCCTCGACCTTCTGCTGCGCCTTTTCCAGCGCCTTGTTCACCCAGGGATGGGTGATGGCTTCGCCCTGTTCCAGCCCCAGCTTGGTGAGGATGGCGTCCATCCGTTCCGAGCCGAAGATGCGCATCAGATCGTCCTGCAGCGACAGGAAGAATTTGGAAGCGCCCGGATCGCCCTGACGGCCGGAACGGCCGCGGAGCTGGTTGTCGATGCGCCGGCTTTCATGCCGCTCGGTGCCGATCATGTAGAGGCCGCCGGCGGCCAGCGCCTTCTGCTTGTTGGCGGCGACTTCGGCGCGGATGGCATCGGCATTGGCGGCGAGCTCGGCTTCATCGGTGATGCCGATCAGCTCGGCCTTGATGCGCATCTCGGCATTACCGCCCAGCTGGATGTCGGTGCCGCGGCCGGCCATGTTGGTGGCGATGGTCACCGCCCCCGGCACGCCGGCCTGGGAGACGATGAAGGCTTCCTGCTCGTGGTAGCGCGCGTTCAGCACATTGTGCTGGATATTGCGCTTCTTCAGCAGCGCGGAAAGATTCTCGGATTTCTCGATCGAGGTGGTGCCCACCAGTACCGGCTGGCCGCGTTCGCGGCACTCGATGATCAGCTTGATGATGGCGTCGTTCTTCTCGGCCTCGGTGCGGTAGACTTCGTCGTCCGCGTCCTTGCGCGCCACCGGCACGTTGGTGGGGATTTCCAGCACGTCCAGCTTGTAGATGTCCATGAACTCGGCGGCTTCGGTCATGGCCGTGCCGGTCATGCCCGCCAGCTTTTCATAAAGGCGGAAATAATTCTGGAAAGTGATCGAGGCCAGGGTGACATTTTCCGGCTGGACCTGGACCTGCTCCTTGGCTTCCAGCGCCTGGTGCAGGCCTTCGGAATAGCGCCGGCCTTCCATCATGCGGCCGGTGAACTCGTCGATGATGATCACCTGGCCGTTCTTGACGATGTAATCCTTGTCCTTGTGGAATAGCTTGTGCGCCTTCAGCGCCTGATTCACGTGATGGACGATGGTGATGTTCTCGGTGTCATAGAGATCGCCGCTTTCCAGGATGCCGGCTGCCTTGAGCAACTGCGTCATATGCTCGTTGCCGGCCTCGGTCAGCGAGACCTGGCGGGACTTTTCGTCCAGGTCGTAATCACCCTTGTCCTGGATCACTTCCTCGACAAGGTTGCCGTCCTTGTCCTTGATGGTCTTGCCGGTCTTGACCTTGTGCGGCGCCACAAGCTGCGACATCACCGCATCCACGGCACGGTAGGTCTCGCTCTGGTCCTCGGTGGGACCGGAGATGATCAGCGGGGTGCGGGCTTC
>JAEKMB010000235.1 GCA_019508105.1 Alphaproteobacteria bacterium | reverse complement strand
CGTGATCCTGATGCGCGCCAATGTGCCGGTGAAGGCTACCACCTTCCGGCGCGAAGGCAATGTCGTCTATGTCCGCATGCCCGGCTACAGCGAAAAGACCGCCGACGGCCTGGAAAAGGCGGTCAAGGACCTCAAGAAGCAGATCGGTCCCGGCATCAAGGGCTATGTGCTGGACCTGCGCAACAATCCCGGCGGGTTGGTGGACCAGGCCGTCCAGGTGTCGGACGATTTCCTTTCCGGCGGCGAGATCGTGTCGATGCGCGGCCGCCGCACCGCCGACACCCAGCGCTATGACGCCAAGCCGGGCGACATCACCGACGGCAAGCCGATCGTGGTGCTGATCAATATCGGCAGCGCCTCGGCTTCGGAAATCGTCTCCGGCGCGCTGCAGGACCACAAGCGCGCCACCATCATCGGCATGACCAGCTTCGGCAAGGGCTCGGTGCAGACCATCCTGCCCATGGGTGAAGGCCGCGGCGCGCTGCGCCTGACCACGGCGCGCTATTACACGCCGTCCGGCCATTCCATCCAGGCCCAGGGCATCATCCCCGACATCAAGGTGGCGCAAGGCGATGAGGACAATCTCTCCCGGCTGCTGCGGCCGTCGGAATCCGACCTGCAGGGCCATCTGATCGGCGAGCCCCTGCCCGCCAAGCGCCTCAACACCCCGGTGATCTACGCCGCGCCGGGCAAGAAGTATGACGACTTTCAGCTCGCCTATGCCCTGGACCTGCTGCGGGGCGAGATGACTGTCGCCTCGGTGACCAAGAGCACCAACGGTTAAGCGGCTGACGGATTATTTCGCCGCCAGCTTGTCCCGCATGCCGACCGCAATCGCGTCCTTCTGGCCGCGCAAGCTGGCGCCATACTTTACGTGATACAGGCCGTAGAGAAATGCGCTGTCATTGGCGCTGATCCCCTGTAGCGCCATCCCGGCGCTGCAGCCTGTCAGGTTCAGATTCACGATACTGGGCAGGGCTGAGCATTCTTCGACATTGCCGGGCTGGGACAAAGCCAGCATGGCGATATTGTCGGCCAAAGCACCGATCTCATGGTCGCCCAACTTGCTGGGATCGGCAACCACCGTGACGCTGTAAAAGGCGCTGCTCAGCCCGTCGCCGACACGGGTGCCGTTGCTGGCCTGGGCGTCGTAGTTCTGGCTGGAGTGGCGCTCACGGGAGTCGATGCTCCATTTGCCCCGCAGATCCACTGTCTTGGTGACATACCAGGCCTGGATGGGATGATTGACCTTGGCCAGTTTGTCGGCCTGCTCGCTATTGTCGTAATAACCCAGCATCACCGGATCCTTGGCGCGCAGGCCGTCCACCAGCGCCTGCGGCGCGGTGGTGAAGACAATGCTGATATTGGCCTTGCAGCCCTCCGGATCCACCTTGGCGCCCGCGGTGGCGGCTACGGTGCGGATGCGCTGCAGGATGAACTTGGAAAAGGCCGGCGGCAGGCCGGCGATGCCAGGACAGACAGCATCTTCCCAGCGCGCGATCCTGCCAAGATGGGTGGGAACGGTATGGGCTTCGACAAAGGCGCTGACAGCCGCATCATCGGCAGGCTGTGCCATGGCGGCACCTGCGCATCCCAGCAGGATGGCGGTAAAAATTGAAAAACGGCGTGTCATAGTCTGCTCCCTTGGCCTCCCGCCACCCTACTATCAATGTAGGTGTAATGACAGTCGGCAGCAAACTCCTACCCGAAGCTAACTTGTAATGCAAGATACCGGCTGTGCGATCAATCCGGCCGGAGCGCCCGGGTCAGAAAGCGGGTGAGATTGGCCACCAGCGCGTCCCGGCAGCGCCCGGCGCCATGGGCCTCGCGGCCGGTCTGGTGCAGCGCCCCGACAATGGCCTGGCCGATGATTTCCGCGTCATAGGAGGAACAGGCGCTGCCGTCCCTGGCCGCGTCGCGGATCATCTCCGCCCATTCCCTGCCCCATTGCATCAGCAAGGGTTGCATCTGATCGCCCTCGGCATTGATCATCGCTCCGTCGGTCATGGCGGCGCGCAGCACGCCGGGATGACTGTCGGCATAGTCATAGATCGCGCTCAGGGTCGCGGCGATGCGCTGTTCCAGAGTCTGGTTGTCGGCGCGATAATTCTGCAGATGCACATCCAGTTCCTGGCGCGCATCTTCCACAAAGGACAGAAAACAGGCGCGCTTGTCGGGATAGTGCAGATAGAAAGTGCCATGGCCCAGGCCTGCCTCACGGGCAATGTCCTGCGGACGGGTGGCGTCATAGCCGCGCTCCACGAACAGCTTGCGCGCCGCCTGTTTCAGGCGCGCCAGGCTTTCCGGCTTGCGCCGTCCATTGCGGGCGCTGTCGATGCTGATGGCCTGGCTCGTCATGCTGCCCCCTTGCGGCATGCGGACTGTCAGGCCACATCCCCCGCGCTGTCAACGCCGCCAGAGTGTATACAGGCGCCGTTATCTCACGCGCGAAACCGCATCGTTCCAGCCGGCATAGAGCCGGTCGCGTTCCCTCTTCGCCAGCGCCGGCTTGAAGCGGCGGTCCAGCGCCCATCGCGCTGCAATATCCGCATTGTCCCGGAACAGGCCCGCGCCGAGCCCCGCCAGATAGGCCGCGCCCAGTGCGGTGGTCTCGGTGACCTTGGGCCGGTCCACCGCAAGACCTGTAAGATCGGCCAGCCGCTGACAGAACCAGTCATTGGCCACCATGCCGCCATCCACTTTAAGCGCCCGCAAGCGCGTCAGCCCGGCCGCAGACATGTCACGACGCATCGCTTCCAAAAGATCGCGCGTCTGGTAGCAAACCGCATCCAGCGCCGCCCGCACGATTTCGGCTTTCCCCACATCGCGCGTCAGGCCCAGGATCGCGCCGCGCGCATCGGGCTGCCAGTAAGGCGCGCCGAGCCCGGTGAAAGCGGGCACAAAATAGAGGCCTTCCGCGGGCTTGGCGCTTTTTGCCAGCGCCTGGCTTTCGGCCGCGCCGGCGATCACGCCCAGTTCATCGCGCAGCCACTGCACCACCGCGCCGGCGATGAAGATGCTGCCTTCGATGGCATATTGTTCCTGCGCCAGCGCGGTGGCCAGCAGCCGGTTCCGGGAACGCGGCACCGCCTTGCCGGTGTTGACCAGCGCAAAGCAGCCGGTGCCGTAGGTGGATTTCACGTCGCCGGGTGCAAAACAGGCCTGGCCGAAACTGGCGGCCTGCTGGTCGCCGGCCACGCCCAGGATCGGGATCGCCGCGCCCAGCAGCAACGGATCGGCGCTGCCGAAATCGCCGCGGCTCTCGCGCACCTCCGGCAAAATCGCGCGCGGCACGCCGAACAGCTTCAGCAGCCCGCCATCCCAATCGCGGCTTTTGAGATTCCACAACATGGTGCGCGAGGCATTGGTGACATCGGTGGCATGCACCTGCCCCTTGGTCAGGTTCCAGATCAGCCAGCTGTCAATGGTGCCGAAGGCGACGTTTCTGACCTTCGCGCCCTTCACATGTTTCAGCAGCCATTCCAGCTTGGTGGCGGAGAAATAAGGGTCCAGCAGCAGTCCCGTCTTGCGGGAAATCTGCGGCTCCAGTCCGCGCTTCTTGAGGGCCGCGCAGCGCGCCGCGCCGCGCCGGTCCTGCCAGACGATGGCATTGTGCAGCGGCTTGCCGGTCGTCTTGTCCCACAACAGCGAGGTTTCGCGCTGGTTGGTGATGCCGATGGCGGCGACCTCTCCTGCGTCGCGCCCGCCCAGCACGGTGCGGCAGCAAGTCAATGCCGCCTGCCAGATCTCGCCGGGATCGTGCTCCACCCAGCCATTGGCGGGGTAGATCTGGCGCAGCGGCACCGCATGGCTGCGCAAGGGCCGCCCCGTCCCGTCAAACAGGATCGCCCGGGTCGAGGTGGTGCCCTGGTCTATGGCCAAAAGGCAGGATTTGCGCGCCGGCATGCGGCAACAGCGCACACGCTTTGGCGCCCCCGCGCAAGAGGCTTAATAGGCTGTTAACGGTCGCCTTGATAAAAGTTCCGCCGGAAAG
>JAEKMB010000234.1 GCA_019508105.1 Alphaproteobacteria bacterium | reverse complement strand
ATATTGTCGTAGTTGAGCTGGAACTTGATGGCGTTGTTGGGATACCAGTTCAGGCCCAGGGTCCAGATATCCTGCTTGCCGCCGGCAATGCCGCCGGTCGCAGCGGTGTTGAAGGGCAGGAAATCCAGATCGATGCTGCTGTAACGCGCCGCCACTTCCCATGCGCCCCAGCCGCCGGGCGCGCCCAGCGGTTTGGCGGGGCGGATGTTGCGAAAGCTGGCAGTAGCCGGATCGTAAGGATGCTGCTCGCCGGTCAGCGAATAGGTCAGGAAGGCATACCAGCCGGTGAAATTGGGGTTGGGCACCGCGATGCGGCGCTCTATCTCGTAGCGGAACCAGCCGCCCTGGCCGTAAAATCGATCATAGGTGCCGGCGGTTTCAAACCCGAACTCGCGCACATGATGAGCGTCGATCTTGCCGGTATCGACGGTCTTGCTGGCATCCACCGCCACTTCCGGGCCATTGCTGAACTGGATGGTGTTGGTGGTGGGACTGGGCAATGCATCCGCCAGCTTGAGCACTTCGCTGATATGGCCTTCCAGCAGCCATTTGGCGTCCGATTCGGACACCGCCAGCCAGGCGGCGCGGCCAATCACGGCCTGTTGCGCATCAAAGGTGCCGACGGCGGCGCCGGTGGTGGTGCCATCGCCACTTTTCTTGCCGGTGTAGGAAATGCCGGCAAAGTAAGTGTCACCTTGGGCCCAGATGCTGACGGCTTCGCGACTGGGTGCGCCGGCGAGGTTACGGGCGATATCCACCGCGGCGGCGCGTTCGGGGAAAAACAATTCGCCCGAACTGGTCTGGTCTTCCTGGCCTTCGAAGGGCGTATAGGCGCCGGCCCGGAAGAAGAACGGCTTGAGGCCGTCATACTCGATATAGGCATTGTAGATATAGCCGCGATTCTCCACCCCGTAACCGCCAAAGTCGTAAATGAAATTATAGGCCCAGTCGTTATAGACGGTGCCCTGGAAGCCAAGCTGGGCGCGGCGGAAATTGGTGCCGCTGTTCAGGTCCACGTTGGCGGGATTGCGGCCTTGCGCGAAATAGCCCACATCGAACTGCACCAGGGCGCGCAAGCTCAAGGTGAAGGCGCCGTCGGCGGTGGCAAAGCTTACTCGGCCGCTGCTGAGGCTGGTCTTGGGCAGAGCTTCGAGCCGGCCGCTGACATCGGCATATTGCGCGCTGGTGCTGCGCTTGAGATCGGCCAGCGCGGCGCTGTTGTCGCCCTCGCCTTGCGATCCCTTGATCTCGCGAAGCTGAAGCTGCACGTCGCGTAGCTCCTGTTCCAAAACACCGATGCGCGGATCGGGTGTCGCGGCTACAGGCTTTTTGGCGGCGGCGGCATAACCAGGCGCCG
Source organism: Alphaproteobacteria bacterium (assembly GCA_019508105.1). GTDB lineage: Bacteria > Pseudomonadota > Alphaproteobacteria > Micropepsales > Micropepsaceae > Rhizomicrobium. Next base: position 3,004 of record JAEKMB010000234.1, on the reverse strand, counting down.
ACAGCGCAGCCACGGCCGTACCGGCCAGAAGAAGGGAAACAAAAATCCGACGCATGAATACCCCGTTTGATCATCCCGCCGGTCTTCGATGGACCGGACAGGCGATTAATTCCTCTAAATCTCTATCTAGTCAATAGGGATTAAGATGTTTTTGGAAACCCAGGCAAGCCAGACACAATGAAGGGGAAACTATAAAGCGCCTGAGCGCCGTAATTGTGCCGCAGCCGTCGCCAGATTTCTGGATTCCAGGATCTGGGCGGTGGCGTCCCGGGCCGCGAGCAGGGCCTTGCGGATGGCGCAAACCGCCTCGTCAAAGCAGTCATCGCACTTGCGGTAAGCCATGACGCTGACGCAAGGACTGAGCGCCAGGGGGCCGTCCGTGACCCGCAGCACGTCGGCAAAACTGATGTCCTTGGCCGGCCTGCCCAGGGAATAGCCACCGCTGCGGCCCCGGTGGCTGCGCACAATGCCGGTCTTTTTCAGCTCCAGCAGGATGGCTTCCAGGAATTTCCTGGGGATCCGCTCGCGCTCGGCGATTTCCGAGATCTGGACCGGGGAATCCTCGCCGCGCGCCGCCAAAAACAGCAGGGCGCGCAGGGCATAGCGGGCTTTTTGGGAAATCATGCGACATAATACCCCACCAGCTCTATAGAATATAGCCAAAAGCGACCTCCTCGGGCGCCCCGGTGCGCGCGGAAAGGTGGCTATAGCTGGCCTGGATGTGAAGCCGGGGGCAAACGCGACAGCTTGCGACAACCCTGGCGGTGCGCCCCCCGTTTTTCCCGGTATAATCCTGACAAATTGCCATCGCTGGGACCGCAATAAAACGACCATGACCGCGCAAAGACAGGACAGGACCGGCCCATGACCTGGCTCGTCAAGGTGGCCCTGGACCGGCCCTATACCTTCATCGTCATGGCCCTGATGATCCTGATCTTCGGGCCGCTGGCGGCGCTGCGGACCCCCACCGACATCTTCCCCAATATCGGCATTCCTGTGCTGGGGGTGGCCTTCAATTATTCGGGCCTGTCGCCGGACGAGATGGGCGCCCGCATCGTGGCGAGCTATGAGCGCTTTCTTTCCAACAACGTGAATGACGTGGAGCATTCCGAGAGCCAGTCGATGCAGGGACTGGGCATCATCAAGATCTTCTTCCAGCCCAATGTGGACATCCGCCTGGCCACGGCGCAGGTCACCTCCTCCGCCCAGACGGGCATCCGCCAAATGCCGGTGGGAACCCAGCCGCCGTTCATCATCAACTACAGCGCCTCCACCGTGCCTGTGCTGCAGATGGCTTTCTCTTCATCCTCGCTGTCCGAGCAGCAGGTGCTGGACCTGTCGCAGAACTTCGCACGCCCCCGCCTGACCACGGTGTACGGTGCGGCGGTGCCATTTTCCTATGGCGGCAAATACCGTTCGATCCAGATCGATTTGGATCCTGCCGCCATGCAGGCCCGGGGGCTTTCGGCCATCGATGTCCAGAATGCCTTCGCCAACCAGAACCAGATCGTGCCGACCGGCAATATCAAGATCGGCAGCTATCAATATGTCGTCAAGCTGAACAACGCCGCCGACACGTTGGAGGCGATGAATGACATGCCGGTGAAGACGGTTGCCGGCGGCACCGTCTATTTGCGTGATGTGGGCCATGTGCGCGACGGCAACACGCCGCAGCAAAATATCGTGCATGTGGACGGATCGCGCGCCGTCCTCTCCACCGTGCTCAAGAACGGCCAGGCCTCCACCATTGACGTGGTGAACGGCGTCAAGAACGTCCTGCCGCTGCTGCGCCAGCAATTGCCTGAAGCGCTGAAGATCGACGTTTTGTCGGACCAGTCGCTGTTCGTGAAGGCGGCAATCAGCGGGGTGGTGCGCGAAGGCGTCATCGCCGCCAGCCTGACCAGCCTGATGATCCTGTTCTTCCTGGGAAGCTGGCGCTCAACCGTTATCATCGCCACCTCCATCCCGCTGGCGGTGCTGTGCGCGCTGATGGGGCTTTGGGTCACCGGCCAGACCTTGAATATCATGACCCTGGGCGGGCTGGCCCTGGCGGTGGGCATATTGGTGGACGACGCCACCGTCACCATCGAGAATATCAACTGGCACCTGGAGCACGGCAAGGGCGTCTATGACGCCATCATGGACGGCGCGCGCCAGATCACCCAGCCGGCCTTTGTTTCGCTGCTCTGCATCTGCGTCGCCTTCGTGCCGATGTTCTCGCTGCAGGGTGTGGCGGGCTTTCTGTTCGTGCCCATGGCCATGGCGGTGGTGTTCGCCATGGTTGCGTCCTTCATCCTGTCGCGCACCTTGGTTCCCACCCTGGCGCTCTACCTGCTCAAACTGCATTCCGAAGAACATGCCGCGCTGGGCGACAACATGTTTGCCCGGCTGCAGAAGCGATTCGAGAAAGGCTTCGCCGACCTGCGCGAGGGTTCCATGCTGCTGGTGCCGTTCCTGGGCGAGGATTTCTTCCCGTCCGTCGATTCCGGCCAGATCACCCTGCATGCCCGCACCGCACCGGGCACGCGGGTTGAAGACACCACCCAGATCGTGGCCCAGATCGAGCGCGAAGTTCGCCGCGTCATACCCCCCAGCGAATTGACCACCATCGTGGACAATATCGGTCTCAACCAGAGCCCGACCAACATGATCTACAACAACACCGGCACCACCAGCATCCAGGATTCGGACATCTTCATCACCCTCCAGCAAGACCATCACCGCACGGCGGATTATGTCCGTGCCCTGCGCGAAAAACTGCCGCGCCTGTTCCCGGCAGTGACCTTTTCCTTCCCGCCGCCCGATATCACCAGCCAGATCCTGAACTTCGGCGCGCCGGCGCCGTTGGATGTGCAGGTCACCGGCACCGATCATGACGCCACCGAGGCGTTCGGCTTCCGTATCCTGCGGGAGATCCGGAAAATTCCCGGCCTGGTGGACGCGCGCATGCAGCAATCCAGCAGCCAGCCGCAACTCAAGATCGATGCCGACCGCGGCCGCATGG
>JAEKMB010000323.1 GCA_019508105.1 Alphaproteobacteria bacterium | reverse complement strand
AGCGCTACCGCGTCAATGTCGAGCTGCGACGCACCGTTGGCTCGCGTGAGAACCTGGTGCTGCTGCGCGACGGCAAGCAGGCGGTGGACCTGGCGTTCGTGCAGGGCGGCTCCTCCGAGACCCTCCGCACGAATGAGAACGAGGACATCGAGCCGGTGGTCTCGCTCGGCAGCCTGTTCTACGAGCCGGTGTGGATCTTCTACCGCGCCGAGCGCTTGCGCGAGTTGAACTCGCTCACCCAGCTTCGTGGCAAGCGCGTCAACATCGGCATGCGCGGCAGCGGCACGCCCGGACTTTTCATGCGGCTCTTGCGCGCGAACGACATGGAGCGCGACGACCTCGAGCGTTCGCTCCTCGGCGAGACCGATGCGGTGGTCAACCTGCTGGACGGCAAGCTGGACGCCATCGCCATGGTCAACGCCCCCGAGGCGCCGATGGTGCAGATGCTGCTGCAGACGCCTGGCATCCGGCTGTACGAATTCAAGAACGGCGAGGCCTACGCACGCCGCTATCGCTACATCAGCCCTGTAGTCCTGCCGCGCGGCGTCGCCAGCATTGCGCGCGACGTTCCGAACCACGACATGGAGCTTATCGCGCCCACCACCTCGCTCGTGGCACGCGAAGGCACGCATCCGGCGATCATCGAGCTCTTCGTGCAGGCGGCCACCCGTATCCACAACGCGCCCGGCTGGATCGCGCGCGCCGGCCAGTTCCCGAGCGCCGCCGCGAACGAGTTTCCGCTCGCCAAGGACGCAGAGCGCTTCTACCGCACCGGCCCGCCGCTCCTGCAACGCTACCTGCCGTTCTGGCTCGCCAATCTGATCGACCGCATGTGGGTGGCGCTCTTCTCGATCGTCGCCGTGCTCATCCCGCTCTCGCGACTGGTGCCGCCGCTCTACCGCTTCCGCATCCGCTCGCGCATCTTCCGCTGGTACCGTAATCTGCGGATGATCGAATACGAGCTCGAGGAACGCCAGCGATCGCGCGAGGAGCTCGCCGAATCGCTCGACAAGCTGGAAGCGCGCGTCGCCTCGATCAGCGTTCCGCTCGGCTATGCGGAAGAGCTCTATGCGCTGCGCCAGCACATCGACCTCGTACGCGCACGATTGCGCAACTAGGGGTATCGTCGGCGGTCCAACGCTCGCCATGCACCTGATCGCTTTCCT
>JAEKMB010000233.1 GCA_019508105.1 Alphaproteobacteria bacterium | reverse complement strand
GGATCATATAGCCGGCGCCGCGCACGGTATGCAGCAGCGGGGCTTCGAATCCCTTGTCGATCTTGGCCCTGAGGCGGCTGATATGCACGTCGATCACATTGGTCTGGGGATCGAAATGATATTCCCACACGCTTTCCAGCAGCATGGTGCGGGTCACCACCTGGCCGGCATGGCGCATCAGATATTCCAGCAGGCGGAATTCCCGCGGCTGCAGCTCGATGTCGGTGCCGCTGCGCTTGGCGGCGCGGGACAGAAGATCCAGTTCCAGGTCACCCACATCCAACCGCGTCTTGACGCCCACCGGCGAGCGGCGGCGCATCAGCGCGTCCACCCGCGCCAACAGTTCGACAAAGGCATAGGGCTTGGCGAGATAGTCATCGCCGCCGGCCTTCAGCCCTTTCACCCGGTCGTCCACTTCCGACAAGGCGGACAGAAACAGCACAGGGGTGGAGTTGCCGTGTTCACGCATCTCGGCCACCACCTTCAGCCCGTCCAGCCTGGGCAGCATGCGGTCGACAATGGCGACGTCATAGGGGCGCGACAAAGCCAGGCTCAGGCCGGTTTCGCCGTCCGCCGCCTCGTCCACCACATGACCGGATTCTTTCAGTCCCTGGACCAGATAACGCTGGGCTTCCAGGTCGTCTTCAATCACCAGAATACGCATTCACTCTCCCGATCATGCGTGAAATGAAAAGGGCGCGGGTGTTCATAGCGACAGCGTATGAACGACCCGCGCCCGCAATATCATGTCTTGTCGATATCGATGGCGACAAAGCCGGTGCCGCCCTGGCTGTGCGCCACCAGGAGCAGCACGCTGGAACGGCCGCCCTTCTTGGCTTCGGCCACGCCGGTCTGGAAATCGGTCGGCGTGCGCACGATGCGGTTGCCAACCCGCAGCACCACGTCGCCGGGCTGCAAGCCCTTGTCGGCGGCATCGCTATCGGGATCGACCTTGGTGATCACCGCGCCGTTCAGCACGGTTTCGGCGATGTTGAAGGTCTTCTTGGCTTCCGGCGTCAGCGACGACAGGCCCAGGCCCGCGGCGTTGGCGCTGGAGGGCGCCAGCAAACCTTGCTTGGCGGGCGCGTTGGACGCCAGCTGCTGCGTATCCGGACGGGTGGCAATGGTGACCTTCACCTGCAGCGGCTTGCCCTGGCGCACCACCGAGAAGACCGCGGTCTGGCCGGTGGGCACGCTGGCCACCTTGCGGGTCAGGTCGGTGGCATCTTCCACCGCCTGGCCATTGATGGCGGTGACGATGTCGCCCTGCTCGAAGCCGGCCTTGGAGGCAGGCCCACCCGGAACAACTTCGGCGACCATGGCGCCCTTGCTGTCCTTGATGCCCAGCGAGGAGGCGATCTCCGGCGTCACGGTCTGGATGTTGACGCCCAGATAGCCGCGGGTGACGCGGCCCTTGGCCTTGAGCTGGTCCACCACGTCATGGATCAGGCTGGCCGGAATGGCGAAGCCGATGCCGACGCTGCCGCCCGAGGGCGAGAAGATCATCGAGTTCATGCCGATCACCTGACCGCGCAGGTCAAAGGTCGGGCCGCCCGAATTGCCCCGGTTGATGGGAGCGTCGATCTGGATGAAGTTGGTATATTGCTGGCTGGAATCGATGTTGTTGCGGCCCAGCGAGGAGACGATACCGGCGGTCACCGAGTTGGAAAGGCCGAAGGGATTGCCCACCGCCACCACCCAGTCGCCCACGCGCAGGCGCTTGTCGTCGCCGAACTCCACGGTCGGCAGCGGACGTTCGCTGGTGATCTTGAGCAGGGCCACGTCGGTCACCGGATCGGTGCCCACCAGCTTGGCGATGAATTCGCGCTTGTCCGGCAGGGTGACGGTGATCTTCTTGCTGGCGTCCACCACATGATTGTTGGTGACGACATAACCGGCTTTGTCAATGATGAAGCCCGAGCCGGCGCTGAGCGCGCGGTGCGGCTGTTGCGGCTGCTTCTGGCCCTGGCCGAACTGGTTGAACAGGTCGCGGAACGGCGCGGGGATATTCTCGTCGCTGGCTTCATTCTCGGTGGTGGTGGTTTCCGACTTGATGGTCACCACCGCGGGGCTGACGCGCTCCACCAGGTCGGCGAAGCTGAAGGGGGCGCTGTTTTCCATCATGCGCGGGGCGCGAGCCTCGCTGTCATTGGCGGCGACCATGGTGGGGGTGGCGGCGACCTGGATGGCGCGCACCGGCGGCAACAGCGCAAACGCGCCCAGACCGACCACCACAATGGCGGCGGCGGAGGTCATGGCGATCATGCGGCGTTGGCGCAGCGAGGGCTTGGGAAGGCGGGAAAACAGGCCGGTATCCGGCGTGGGATTGTCTTTTTGCATGGGGGCTCCTTGAGGCCAGTCTTTTCCGACCGGGCTATGGCTGAGATAGTCGCATAATGTGGACAGATTACGTCCAAAAGATTACAATTATGTAATCTTTTTAAGCCCTTCTGGCGGCAGCCTTTTTGACCACAGCCCAAGCGATACCGCCCCCCAATGCCAGCGCCAGGAAAGGCGCCAGCCAGAGCAGCCAGGTATCCGGCTGCACCGGCGGCTTCATCAGAATGACATTGCCATAGCGCGCCACCAGGAAATCCTCGATCTGCCGGTCGCTTTGTCCCGCCGCGATCTGTTCGCGGATCAATCGGCGGACATCGGCGGAAAAGGGCGAGCCGGATTCATCGACGCTTTCGCCCGGACAGACCAGGCAGCGGAATTGCCGCTGCAGGTTGCGGGCGCGCGCTTCCATTGCGGGATTGGAAAAACTGTCGGCCACCGGCGCTGCCAAAGCCGGGATCATCAGCAGCAGAAAAGCGATCACGCCTTTCATTCGGCAGCCTGGGCCAACGCGGCCGGCTGGCGCGCCGGCGCGCGCAAGCGGCCCCACAGGCTCAGCATGCCGCCCAGCGCCATCAACAGGCCGCCCAGCCAGATCAGCGGCGCCAGCGGCGAGACATAGGCGCGCAAGGCAAAGCGTCCATCATCGCGCTCATCGCCCAGCGCCAGGTACAGGTCATTAAAGCCCGTGGTGCGGATGGCGGTGTCGGTCATGTCCTGGCCTTCGGCCGGATAGAAGCGGTGCTCCGGCTGCAGCATGGTGGTGACCTTGGCGCCGTCCATCAGTGCGATGTGAGCACGGTCGGCGATGAAGTTGGGACCCTTCTCCCGCGTCACCCCGTCAAAGCGCAAGGTATAAGGGCCGACCGTCATGATCTGCCCCGGCCCGACCACGCCCAACGCCTCGCTGCGCCAGGCGGTGGTGCCGGCCACGCCCATCAGGGTGACGCCAAGCCCGGCATGGGCCAGCGCGGCGGCAAAAGCACTGGCGCGCGCGCCCTTGCGCTTGCGCATGTCGATCACCGAAGCGCCGATCAGCCAGCCGGCGACAGCGAAGGCGCCGGTGGCGGCGATAGTGCGCGGGGATACGATGGCCAGCACGGCAACGCCTGCGACCGCCGCCAGGCCGAGTGCGGGATAGAGCGACGCCAAGGCCGCCTTCAGATCACCGCGCTTCCAGCCCAGCTTGGGCCCGAACGGTACCAGCAGCAGAAGTGCGAAAAAGATGGGCGCGAAGGTGACGACATAATAAGGCGGGCCTACCGTGATCTTGGTGCCGTTGAGAGCATCCAGGATCAGGGGATAAAGCGTGCCGGCAAAGACGCAGGCGCAGGCCGCCACCAGGAAGACATTGTTGAGCAGCAGCGCTGTCTCGCGGCTGGCCGGCGCGAAGGCCGCCCCGCCCTGCAAGGACGGCGCGCGCCAGGCAAACAGCGCCAGCGCCCCGCCGATGGCCAGCGCGATCAGAACCATGATGAAAAAGCCGCGGGTGGGATCGCTGGCAAAGGCATGCACCGAGGACAAGACGCCGGAGCGCACCAAAAAGGTGCCTATCAGCGACATCGAAAAACCGGCAATCGCCAGCAGCAGGGTCCAGGTGCGGAAGGCGCCGCTTTTTTCGGTGGCCAGCGCCGAATGCAGCAGGGCAGTGGCGATCAGCCAGGGCATCAGCGAGGCATTC
>JAEKMB010000232.1 GCA_019508105.1 Alphaproteobacteria bacterium | reverse complement strand
GGCGGAGGTTGTTCCGCAGATTTTTCGCAAATTGCCGGGCCTAACCGTGCAGTGGGACGAATGCGTTCTGCCCGGCGTGCCGGCGCAGTATAGAGCGTTTGGCACGGAAGCAGGATATGCCTGCGCCATGGACCGCCGCAGTCCGAATTTCCTTGTCGATCTCGAACGGCTGCGGCAGCAAAATGTCGACCTTACCCAAACCCTGTCGCGGAACAGTCGAGCGCAGCTGCGGCGCGCCTTGCGGCTTGCCGGTAGCGAAGGACCATTGCATATCCATGCCGCTTCGGATCTGGAAGAGGCGCTGTCTTACTTCGCGGCTTTGAAGCAGCTCGATCGCCGGGGCAGCCAGAAGCAAGGCGGCGCCTTTTCCAGCGCAACGCGGGACCAATTCCATCGCCGCCTAATCGCGCGAGGGTGGGAGCGGGGAGAAATAGGACTTTTGCGTGCCTCCGCCGGCGAGCACACTATCGGCTATCTGTATCAGTTCTCATATCGCGGCCGGGTTTTGTCCTATCAAGCCGCTTATGCGCCAGGAAAGGACAATCGCCATCATCCCGGGATCGTCATGCACTATCTGGCCATCGAAAGAGCAAAGAGCGGCGGCGCGAAAAGCTATGATTTCCTGGCTGGACAAGCGCGGTATAAAAGCTCGCTTGGCGACGAAGACGAGGAGATGGTTTGGTTGCGGCTGCAGAAGCCTCGGCCGGCCTTCTTGCTCGAGCGGGCTGTCAGCCGGGTACGGGGCGCGCTGTAGCTATTTCCACTTCGCCTGAAGCCGCTGCACTTCTTCTCGGTTCGACAAGCCCAGATTGGATTTCACTGCAACCTGCAACACATCACGGGCGGCGGCGCGATCGCCCGAACCATCCAGGGCCACGGCCAGGTGATAAGCGATATTCGGCTCCGCCGGACTCAAGGTGTGGGCTTTCTTGAGCAGGCCAAGACTCTCGCTGCGATTATTCTGCTGCCATTTCAGCCAGGCCAGGGTGTCCAGGATCTCGCCCGATTTCGGGGAGATTTTCGCAGCCTGTGTGGCAAGTTTGATGGCGCGTGCGGGATCGGATTTCTGGACCGTCCAGGCCAGATCGTTCAGCACCGAGGCATTATAAGGCTGGTAGCGGAGGGCTTGTTCGAGCTGGGATTTCGCAGCCGCCATATCGCCATCCGCAAGCAACATATTGGCGAGCTGGTTTCGGGCGCTGACATCTTTGCCATGGGTGGCGACCCAGCCCGCCAGGCGCTTTTCGGCGCCCTTGCGGTCCGTGCGCATCTGAATGGCAACCAGTGTCAGTATGCCTTGGCTTGAGGGCCTGTCCACGGCGCTTTTTTCTAGCACCGAGCGCGCCGGGCCGGCATAGCCTGCTTTCAACAGCGTGTCCGCCAGGAAAAGGTCGCTTTCCGGGCCGGGCGTTCGCTTGGACAGGTTTCGGGCGGTTTCCACCGCTTTATCCTTCTGACCTGTCCGCAAATAGTAAGAGGCCAAGGCGCTGTAGCCGGCATTGCTGGCAGGTTCGGCCTGGACCGCGGCTTGGTAAGCTGCCAGCGCGCCCTTTTGATCCTGGGCTTGCTCCAGCACATAGGCCAGCAGCAACTGCGCGCGAGTAGATTTTGGGTTCGCCGCACTCAGCTTCTGTGCCAAAGCTTTGGCACGGTCCGTGGCATGCTGGGCAAGATACGAACGGACCAGGATCGACGCTGCTCGGACATCATTGGGGTGGCGATCCAGAATGACGGTGGCCGCCTTCTGCGCCTCGCCATACTTGGCCCGGGTGAGATAAAAACCGGCCATTGCAAATTGAGGCTCCGCTGCGTTTGGCGAGGCGGTAACCGCTCGCGCATACAGTTTGGCGGCGGCATCATCCTGGCCGGCAGCGGCGGCATATTGCGCTTTTTTTGACAGGGCCTGAATATTGTGGGGGTCCGCCAGCAATATGGCATCCAGATCCGCATTCGCCGCGGTCCAGTCACCTCGTGCGGCAGCGACTTGGGCGCGGTAATATAAGGCCGGTACGAAAGCCGGCATGGCGCGAAGTGCGGCGGTGAAATTGTTGGTCGCATTATCCAGATCGCCATTGGTCATGGCTATTTGCCCGCGGAAATACGCGCTGATGGCGTTCCTGGGTGCAGCCTTCTCGAAGCGATCGACGGCGGCTTGCGCCTCCTCGCTACGGCCCTGGCCGATCAGGCGCAGGATCAGCGCTCCTGTCGCATCAGCATTCGCCGGATCTTTTGCAACGATGTTGCGAATATCCTCGATGGGTTGCCCGGCGGCTGCGGCAGCGCCGGTATTGCCCGCCTGCGCCGCGCGCGCCCGCGCAAGATAGTCATCGGCTTTCCGCGCTTGGCCCAACCCGCGATAGGTATTTCCTACCAGCATCAGAGTGTGCGGGTCCGGGCTGTCCGCGATCGGCTGGAGAAGTTCCAATGCGGCTGCATAGTTTTTCTGTGCCAGGCGCCTTTCCGCCAGTGTGCGGCGCGCCTCCGCGTTTGCGGGATAAGTTGAAACCACGGCGGAAAGAGCGGCATCGGATAGCTCAGCATTTCCGGACGCCTTTGCTATTTGCGCGAAGCCCAGGCCGAACTGTGGCGCGGAATGAATGAATTCCGGGCTCAATCCCTGTGCAATCTGCCAGGCTCCCTTGACATTGCCTTTGCGCGCAAGCAGGAGGGCACGGTCATACAGCGCGATCGGCAGGTTGGGCGCGATCTTCAAGAGGCTGTCGACATCGGCCTCTGCTTCTTTGTCGCGCTGCAACTTCGCCAACACTTCAATTCGCAGAACCAGGGGCAGGGGGTCGCCGGGGAAGGATTGTACCAGCCTGTTTGCATAGCCAAGCGCGCTCGGATAGGCGTCCTGCCGTTCGAGAAGTCCGATTTTCATGATCAGCGCGGTGCGGTCGTTGGCTGCGGCTTTCAGCGCTTCATTGGCAAGGCTGTCCGCTGTCACACGATCGCCTTTGGCAACCGCAAACTCCGCCTTGTTCACAAGAAGCGATGGCGCTCTGCGGATCGCCAGCGCTTTGTCAATCTCGGCATCCGCGGCATCAGGCTGGTTTAGGGAAAAATAGGCCAGGGCACGGGCCCGCAACGTATCCATCGCAGTCGGGGAACGGCCGGACGGCTCGGGAAATTGATCCAGAACCGCTTGGCTTTCATGCTGTGAAAGCATGGCCTGGAAAAGACCCGGCAGCACCGCCGGATCCGGCGCGCCGTGACTGCGCGCCTGGCGCAGAATGCGTTCGGCCTGCACCATCTGGCCCTGCATCACCAGCACTTTGCCCAATTCCGCCTCTACAGCGCCATTATTTGGCGCGGCCTGGGCGGCGTTTTTCAGAAGAAGTGTCGCAACCCTCAGGTCATTCCGCTTGATGGCATCCTGGGCGCGGGTCACAAGAAGCTTTACGTCCGGCGCCAGCGACTGAACCGATGATCCGTCCCGGACATTCGCGGCAGCGCTTTCTGCCGGCGCTCCTGCCAGCAGAATGAACAGGAAAATGCGTGCTGCGAAGCAGCGGCCGGCACTCGAAGCATCCATGGCTATAACCCTGTCTGGCGTTTTAAATTGTATACATAGGGCCTGCTGACCCCCATCAGCTTGGCCGCTTGCGATATATTCCCGCCGGCGGCTGCGAGCGCTTCCTGCAGCAGAACTTGCTCGAGCTTTCCGGTCTCCAATTTGAGATTGAGGTTGCGGTATTCCGCCTTTTGCGACGCGAGATCCAAATCCGCAGCGGTAATAAGCGTCCCCTCAGCCATCACAACTGCCCGTTTGAGGCGGTTTTCAAGCTCGCGGACGTTCCCGGGCCAGGTATAAGAAGCAATCGCGGCCAAGGCGTCCTGGGAGAAACCCCGGATGCTTCGGCCATTTACCCGGTTGTTGATATTGAGAAAATGATAGGCCAGCGCTGTTGCATCCCGCTCCCGCTCCCGCAACGGGGGGAGGCGGATGCTGACTTCGTTCAGCCTGTAATAGAGGTCTTCACGAAATTGACGGGCTTGGACCAGCTCCTCAAGGGGCTTGTTGGT
>JAEKMB010000231.1 GCA_019508105.1 Alphaproteobacteria bacterium | reverse complement strand
AGATGGCGAAGGCCGCGAGAAATCCCCTGCATCAGCGGGTTTTGGACCCCGGCGCACGGTCGGTCAAGCTGGCCGGTGTCGCAGAACACCGCGCCCGCTTCCTGTATCGCCGGATAAGCCAGCCAAACGCCGCACACGCCCGCATTGCCGAGCTAAACTCGGCGGATCGAAACGCAGCAGCTAGCCGTCGGGCTCTTCCACACGGCGTGCCAGCCGTTCCCATTGCGCGGCCAGCTTCAAATAGGCCTGGCGGCCATCCGGCGTCTTGGCTTTCTCTGCCAGATCGCGCATTTCGGCAGCGCGCTGACGGTACTGTTCCGAGGTTGCGACAGCCGGCTCCTGCTTTTTGCTCAAACTGCCCCGCATATAAGCTTGGTACGCTCAGGCACAATAGGTTCAGTCAGCGCGTAAGCTCCATCGTCCGGCATGGTTTCGTTCGCTTAAGAATAAACTTTGGAAATAAACATTAGTTTATTGACCGTTGGTGGGTGTTCTCCAACTATGGCCCAGGGTTTTTGGGGTTCGCGGCCATGGATCACAGAGCCGAACATCAAACGAATGCAGCGCGTGAATTTCGCACGCGGGCGGCGGAGATGACCGCCGAAGCCGATAAAGCAAGTTTGCCTGCGGCCAGGCAAGGCTATCTCGAATTGGCGGAGGAGTGGAAACGCCTCGCCGAAATGGTCGATCAACGCTCCGGTCCGGCGCGTTAGGCACCGCGGCTTTTCTCCTACCCTTGTGATTTTCACGCCAGCCCAGGCTCGGCCTCACCCCCAGCCAATGGGTCCTCTTGGCCGGGCAGCCCGGAAGCAATGGCGCGTTCTGCCTCAAGCGCCATGGCATGCCAGCGCGCCGCCACCGCCAGAAACCCCGCACGAATATCGGGGGTTTTGGCCTCCTGGGATTTCTCCATCGCTTCATTGGCAAACTGGCGATACCGCTCCGCGCGTTGCGCGGGCGGCCAGGATCCAGGGATTTCCTGCGGCGGGGGAACTTTTTCCATTAACAGCCCTTCGTGCGCCAAAAATGCACGAGGCTCTGATTGGTTCCGCACGAATTTAATTATACAGAGGAATCCGACTGGTCCCGACAGCTAGTCGGGCCAGACCCGCAGGCCGGGCAGCCCCGGCGCCAAACGCTGTCCAACCCACATCTTGCAGCCAAGGATCAGATCGTGATCCCGCCGTCCATGATGAAGTTCTGGCCGGTGGCGTATTGGGAATCGTCGCTGGCCAGCCACAGCACCAGGCTGGCGACTTCCTCGGCATTGCCGATCCGGCCCATGGGCTGGCGGGCGGTGAAGGCCTTGCGCGCGGCCTCATAATCGCCGGTGTCCTTCAGCCGCTGTTGTAGCGAAGGCGAGTCCACCGTGCCGGGGCAGACGGTGTTGCAGCGGATGCCTTGGGTGACGAAATCGGCCGCCACCGATTTGGTCAGGCCGATCACGGCGGCCTTGCTGGCGCCATAGACGCAGCGGTTGGGAATGCCCTTGATCGAGCCGGCCACGGAGGCGACGTTGATGATCGAGCCGCCGCCGCCTTCCAGCATGGCGGGCAGGAACGCCTTGATCATGCGCGCCATGGCATAGACGTTGATCTGGAATGATTTCTCCCAATGGGAATCGTCATTGTCCAGGATGGTGCCGGTCTCCACAAAACCGGCGCAGTTGAACAGTATGTCCAGCTTGCCGGTTTTTTTGGCCAGCGCGGCGATGGCGGCGCTGTCGGTTACGTCAAGCTGCGCCTTCTGGCAATCCACGCCATCCAACCCCTTGAGGTCGCGATCGGTGGCGATCACCGCGGCGCCTTCCGCCAGGAACAGTTGGGTGGTGGCAAGGCCGATGCCGGCCGCGGCGCCGGTGATGAGCGCGGTCTTTCCTTCAAGCTTCCTGGACATGGGTTTCCCGTGATATATGCGGTGAGGCGCTCGCTTCAGGAGCGAGGGCCATAATGGGGCATCGGCTGGCCCAATTCCAGTGCGCCCAGGTCGGGCGCATTGCCGCTATAGCCATTAGTGACGTTGGGGATATTGGCCCCCCGGTCCACTGCCGCGGAGCCCGGCTTCAAGCGGAAGTCGAGGTCCCTGGCGTCGTAGAGATTCTGTACGGCCTTGACGTCCTGGGCATTCAGCATCGGCACATGTTGGAAGATGTCATAGTCCAGCAGCACCGAATGGGTGTCCTGATGGGTTTGCGCGCTATAGGCGGCGAGGCTGGGATAGCGGCGGGTCACGAGATACTTATCAGGTGGGGTCTGTACATTGTCGGCCGCCGCCAGAAGATCGCGGAAATCCTGCGCCACGCCGAACGGCGGCGAGCTCCATTCAAAGCTCTCCGCGGCGCCCGGATTGACGCGAAAGCCGTTGTAATCCGACGAAGTGTAGTTGGTGTAGGTGTTGACCGCGAAGATGGCGGGCTGGCTGTTCTGGCCCAGCATCAGATTGTTCATCCATTGGCTGTTGGAAGTGGTGCGGATATTGGTTTCCGACAGGATGGTGTTGTTGAGATAAATCATCCCCGGTGCGCCATTGGAGGTGCGCGTGCTGCCGAACGGCGCGTTGTAGACGATGTTGCGGATCCAGTAGATCGGCCCGCCGATCGCCGGCTGGTTGCAGAAGGGGTGTGAGGCCGAATTCAGCATCATGTTGCGCATGACGCGGACATTGTGCATCGAGCCGTCTATTTCAACGGCGTTGTCGTGGAAGTTGGTCATGTCGTTGTTGTAGATGTCGATCGCTACCGGACGCCGGTTCCAGAATTTGCGCGGCGGATAGAGCGGGCCGTGCAGCGCGTCGGAGCCATCGGGATTGCCATAGGTCTCCACGTCGATGCCGTCATGGAAATTGGCGACATAATTATAGGCCATGACATGACCGCCGCCATAGACGCGCACCGCGGTATAGGAATCGAGGGTGGGCGGGAATTTCTGGCCCATCACCCTCACGAACTGTTTCCAGAAATCGCCCGACCAGCCTTGCAGGTAGCGCGGATCGTCGCGGCCGATAAAGACATTGTCCAGGATGGTGAAGTTGGATGAGCCCGCCCAGTTGGTGAAGATGCCCAGATTGATATTCTCGAAGCGGCAATGTTTCACCGTCAACCCGCTGGAGCCGGCGATGAACTGGGTGCCGGCCCAGATGGCGATCTGGGTATTGCGGAAGGTCAGGCCCTCGAAATAATTATAATTGGCCGCCTTCACATTGAAGAGATTGAAATTGCCGCCGCCGTCGAACACCACCGGCCCGTCACCCGCCGCCTTGATCACGATCGGCTTGTCCGGCGTGCCGTTGGCGGTGAGGTAAAAGGTGCCTTCCACCGGCTCGGTGGCATTGATGCTGCGGTCGCCGGTATAGAATTCCGGGTGATAGCGGTAGGTCCCGGCATGGACCAGGATAATGTCGCCGGCCTTCACCCGCGGCCGCGAGGCGGTCACGGTGTCGCCGCCGCCGCAATAGGTGTTGTAGGCGCACATCAGGTCGTTGAACGAACCCGCTTCCCTGGCGCCTTTCCAGTCGCGCGGATAGACATGGATGACATGGCCGCCGGACGCCGGCACCGGCTCGGCGCGGGTTTTCACCGTCACCGTCCTGACCGCGCGTCCGCCGTCGGGATCGCTGAGCGCCAGCTTCACTTCGTATGTCGTACCTTCCTGCAAATCGAGAATCGATCCGGCGAACATGTTGGGCATTTCGACATTGAAGACGCCTTCGCCCTGATAGACCCGCTCATGCTGCAGCCGCAGCAGCGGCATTGCGCTCTTCCACCCCGTATCGCCCTTGCGCCGGTACGAGACCGCGACCTGTGCGTTGCACGACAGCGCGATGATTTTCAAGCCCCGGCCCCTTTTGGGTTTTGCCGCACTATAGAGCGCAGGTCGCAAGGTCATAGCCCAAGCCTTTGACGAAAGGCCCGGATTACGCTTTGCTGCCCTCAAACAGTGAGGCACATGAACGCCCCACGCCGCAAAACAGTCCGCCCGGGGGCGGCGAGGGAGATTTGATGTCGCACCGGATCCGCTATCTGCTGATCATGCTGATTTTCGTGGTCAGCGCCGTGGTCTATATCGACCGCAGCAACATCTCCATCGCCGGCACCTATCTCGCCGCCGACTATCATATTTCCAAGATGCAACTGGGCTGGGTGTTCTCGGCCTTCCTGCTGGGCTATGCCGCCTTCCAGATCCCCGCCGGCTGGGTGGTGGGCAAGCTGGGACCGCGCCGAACCCTGACCCTGGGCCTGATCTGGTGGAGCGTGCTGTCCATCGTCACGGCGCTGGTCCCGCCCAGCATGGGCGGGTCGCTGTGGGTGCTGATCGCGGTGCGTTTCATCCTGGGGATGGGCGAGTCGGTCGCTTATCCGTCCTCCAACCAGTTCATCGCCGCCTGGTTTCCCACCCAGGAACGCGGCAAGGCCAATGGCTGGGTGTTCGGCGGCGTCGGCTTCGGCTCGGGCACCGCGCCGCCGCTGGTCGCCGCCATCATCGCTTTCTATGGCTGGCATGAAGTGTTTTACATCTCCGCCGCCATCGGGCTGGTGATCGCCGCCATCTGGTATTTCTTTGCCCGCGACACGCCGGCCGAACATCCCTCCGTGACCGCGGAAGAAAAGGCCCACATCAAGGCCGGCCAGCCGGTCAAGGTGGAAGGCGTGATGCCGCCGGTACCGTGGAGGAAGATCTTCACCAGCCGCGATGTCTGGGGCACCACTTTGGCCTATATCGCCTTCGGTTATGTCGCTTTCATCTTCCACACCTGGTTTTTCATCTACCTGAAAGACGGGCGCGGACTGGACCTTAAAAGCAGCGCCCTGCTGGGCACCTTGCCCTTCATCGCCATGACCAGCTGCTGCCTGATCGGCGGGGTGATCAGCGACTGGCTGGTCAAGCATTGGGGCCAATATGTCGGGCGCAGCCTGTTCGGCGCCTTCACCCTCTTCCTGTCCGCCATCTTCCTGATCATCGGCAGCCATGCGGCAGACACCACCGTGGCGGTGCTGGTGCTGGCGGGCGGCGCCGGGGCGCTGTATCTGGGCCAGGCGACCTATTGGGCGGTGGCGGCGGATTTCGGCGGGCCCTATACCGGCGTGATCTCTGGTCTGGTCAATATGGGCGGCCAGATCGCCGGCGCGGCTACCGCGTCGCTGACGCCTTTGTTCGCGCAGATGTGGGGCTGGGAATATGCCTTCTATATCGCCGCCGGTGTCTGCATCGTCTGCATCATTCCCTGGTTCTTCGTGAATCCCAACCGCCGGCTGCACGTCCCCGAACAAGTCACCGCATGAAGCTGGCGCTGGCCTGCGGCGCGGTTCTGCTGGCCGGGGCCGCACTGGCCCAGGACACCGCGCCGCCGGTGAGCGCGGATTTCGTCGCCCTGTTCTCGTCCTATTGCCTGCAGAAATTTCCCGATGACGGCGCGCTGGCGGCACTGGCGGCGACCGACGGGCTGGAGCCGTTCAGCCCGGCCCAGATCAAAGCCACCCTGCACAAGGACGGCATGGGCTGGATGGTGTCGCGCGCCGGCGTTGCCTATCTGCTGACCGTCGAGCAAGCCTCACTGCATTCCTGCGCCCTGCGCCGCACCTCCGAGCAGATGCTGGACGGCGCGCCCTTGATCGCGGCGGCGGGGCTTACGGCCCAATAACCTGATGAATCAAGTCTGCTGGCGGTACATTTGCCGCATGAAGCGTATCTCGTAGAACGCCTTTGCCAC
>JAEKMB010000230.1 GCA_019508105.1 Alphaproteobacteria bacterium | reverse complement strand
TCACCAACCTGCGCGTGCTGGCGGTGGACCAGACCTATCGCCAGGACAAGGACACCCGCACCGTGATCGGCAAGACCGCCACCGTCGAAGTCACACCGGAGCAGGCTGAAGTCATTGCCGCCGCCGGTACCACCGGCCAACTGTCGCTGGCCCTGCGTCCCTTGAGCGAGGCCAATGTCGCCTCGAATGATGAAGCCATCCGCAGGCATCGCAGTCTCACCGATGGTGCTGTTTCCGTGATCCGTTACGGCATGACCAGCCGGCAGGAGAGCCAGTGATGTCTTCCCGTTCGCTTTTCCTTGCGCTGGCACTGACCCTGGCCGCGCCCGCCGCCTTTGCCCAGACCGCTCCGGTGAACGACGCCGGCGCGCGCGTGATGCAGATTTCCACCCGCGGTGCTTCCAGCCATCAGCGCATCACCTTGTCACTGGACAAGGCCGCGGTGGTGCAGCTCGATGCCGATGCGCGCGACGTGCTGGTCTCCAATCCCGAGCTGGTGGACGCGGTGGTGCGCACCCCGCGCCGCATCTTCCTGTTGGCTACCAAGGTGGGCCAGACCAACGCCTTCTTCTTTGACGCCGCCGGCAAGCAGATCCTGACGTTGGACATCCGCGTCGAGAAGGACGTGGTGGACCTGGCAGGCCTGATGAAGGCCTCGATGCCCAATTCCGCCATCTCGGTGCAGGCGCTGAATGACAATGTGGTGCTGACCGGATCGGTCACCAGCGCGCTGGAATCCAGCCGCGCCGCCGATCTGGCCGCCAAGTTCACCGGGGATCCCAAGAAGGTCATCAACATGATCGGCGTGGGCGGCAACCAGCAGGTGATGCTGAAGGTCCGCATCGCCGAGATGGACCGCAATATCGCCAAGCAGTTCGGGGTCAACCTGGCGGCCGCCAAGATCGTCGGCGGCATGCCGCTCGCCTACTCCACCGCCAACCAGTTCAACCTGGTGGGCCAGGCACTCAGCGATCTGTCCGGCGCCCAGGTCGGCCAGGTCTGCAACAGCCAATCCACCAACAGCAACCCCTTCGGCACGCTGCTGAACGGGGGCAATTGCCAGATCAAGAACAATGTCCAGGGCCAGTTGCAGGCGCTGGAGCGCGTCGGCCTGGTGCATATGCTGGCCGAGCCCAACCTGACCGCCGTCACCGGCGAAACCGCCAAGTTCCTGGCCGGCGGCGAATTCCCCGTGCCCGCCAGCCGCGACCGCGACG
This sequence comes from Alphaproteobacteria bacterium, assembly GCA_019508105.1. Lineage (GTDB taxonomy): Bacteria > Pseudomonadota > Alphaproteobacteria > Micropepsales > Micropepsaceae > Rhizomicrobium. The sequence goes on along the minus strand of JAEKMB010000230.1, from coordinate 2,851 downwards.
GCAACATCACCGTCGAGTTCAAGCAGTTCGGCGTCGGCCTGTCCTTCACCCCGGTGGTCATCGCGCCCGGCCGCATCAGCCTGCAGCTGTCCAGCGAAGTCAGCGAGCTTTCCAATACCGGCGCCTTTACGCTGTCGGGCTCCGGCGTCGCCCAGGGTCTTACCATTCCGGCCCTGACCGTGCGGCGCACCCAGACCACCGTCGAATTGCCGTCCGGCGGCAGCTTCGCGGTGGCCGGCCTGATGCAGCACAACACCAAGCAGGTGATCGACGGCTTTCCCGGCGTGAAGGATCTGCCGGTGCTGGGCGCCTTGTTCCGCAGCCGCGATTTCGCCGACGATCAGACCGAGCTGGTAGTGCTGGTCAGCGCCTATCTGGTCGAGCCCAACACGGAAACCGCCTTCGCGGCCCCCACCGACGGCTTTGTCGCGCCGTCCGATCCCGAAACCCTTCTGCTGGGCCGCCTTAACGCGACCTACAAGAAGAATGACGACAAGCCGCTGGCCCCCCGGGCCTCGGCCCCCGTCGGCTTTGTTGTGCGCTAGGAGATCCAACATGAACATCACTCCTCTGTTGCGTGCCGCCGCTCTGATGTCGATCCTGGTTGCGGGCAGCTGCTCGACCGCCCGTGACGACAACTTCCTGTCTGAGGACGGCGCGGCCAATCATCCCATCACGGTGGAGCCCAGCTACCGGGACCTGAAAGTCCCGTTCGCCGGCGGCGCCAGCGGCATGACGGCCGGCGACGCGATCAAGTTCGACAATTTCCTGGCGGACTACCGCGCCCACGGCAATGGCAGCCTGGGCATCAGCGTGCCCAATGGCGCACCCAGCCGCGCCGCGATCACCTATTTCGCCGAACGTGCTGCCGCCACCGGCATCAACCGCGACAAGATCCTGGTCTCGACCCATGATGCCGCCAATGGCGATTTCCGTGTGGATGTCAGCTACATCGCCTATACCGCCCACGCCGATGCCTGCGGCCGCGACTGGTCCGACAATCTGGCCTACACCCTGGATAACCGTACCCCGGCCAATTTCGGCTGCTCGGTCCAGCACAATATCGCCGCCATGGTGGCCGATCCCCGCGATCTGCTGGGCCCGGGCGCGTCGGGTCCGGTGGATACGGTCCGCCGTGCCACCGTCATGGAACATTACGAAAAGGGTGAGGTCACCCAGGCCGAAAAGCGCACCGTGGACAAGGCGACCGAACAGTCGGCCGAAGCTTCGTCGGTTGGTCAGTAAGACGTGAAGTGGAACAGTCGATGAGCACCAAGCCCCCGCAAGTGGAAAGTTTCGGCGCCGCGCCGCATGAGCGTCCGGTGCCGCGCATTTCCATTCATGCCTTCTGCGAGTTTCCCGATACCGGCGCTGCCTTGCAGCGTGCCGGCGGCGACCGCCGCCTATCCAAGGCGCATCTGCAGGTGGAGTTGGGCGGCGTCAATGCCGCCATCGAGCATTACACCGGCCAGATCACGCCCAACCTCCTGATTGTCGAGACCAAGCTGAACGGCGCGGACGCGTTGAACGAGCTCGACCGGCTGGCCGAAGTGTGCGATCCGGCGACCAAGGTGGTCGTGGTGGGCCGCATCAATGACGTGGAATTGTACCGCGAACTGATGCGCCGCGGCGCATCCGAATATCTGGTGGCCCCGCTGGAGCCGCTGCAGCTGATCGAAGTGATTTCCGGCCTCTATCTGGATCCCGGCGCCGCGCCGATCGGCCGCGTCGTGGCTGTGGTGGGCGCGCGGGGCGGGGTGGGCTCATCGACCTTGTCGCACAATATCGGCTGGTGCATCGCTGAGGAACTGCACATCAACACCACGGTGGTGGACCTGGACCTGCCGTTCGGCACCGTCGGCCTGGATTTCAACGACGAAGCCAGTCAAGGCGTCTGCGACGCGCTGTCGGCGCCGGAGCGCCTGGACGATGTGTTGCTGGACCGGCTGCTCCTCAAGCGCGGCGAACACCTGTCGCTGTTCACCGCCCCCGCGGCGCTGGAGCGCGACTATGACGCGGTGCCGGAATCTTACGAAGCGGTGATCGATGCGGTGCGCCACACCACGCCTTGCGTGATCCTGGACCTGCCGCATGGCTGGACGCCCTGGATCAAGGCGACCCTGCTGGCTGCCGATGACGTGGTGATCGTGGCGACGCCCGACCTCACCTCCTTGCGCAACGCCAAGAACATCATCGAGCTGGTCAAGAGCGCCCGCCCCAACGACACGCCGCCGCGCCTGGTGCTCAACCAGGTCGGCATGCCCAAGCGCCCCGAGATTCCCTCCAAGGACTTTGCCGAAACCATGGGCGTCGATCCTTCCGCCATTATCGCCTTCGAACCGGCCTTGTTCGGCCAGGCCGCCAACAACGGCCAGATGGTGATCGAGCTTGCGCCCAAGGCGCCGGTGTCCGAAGCGGTGCGCCGGCTGTGCCGGGTGCTGACGGGCCGCGCCATGCAAGGTGCCGCGAGCCGCAATTCCGCGTCGATCTTCTCGTTCCTCAAGGGCAAGAAGCAGGCGTAAGGGTCATTGATGTTCGGCAAGCGTAGCGCTCCTGAGCCTGCCTTCGGCAAGCCCGCCCCATCCGCGCGCGAAGCGGTGAACGCGCCGCCGCGGATCCAAGCGCCGGCCAATGCCGACGCCTCACCCGCCGCGCCGACGCCGCTGTCGCCGCTGGTTGCCACCTCGGCCAAGCAGGCCGCGCGGGTCATGACCGACAGCCGCTCGGAAGACTATTACCAGATCAAGTCCACCATCTTTAACGCCCTGATCGACACCATCGACCTGGCGCAGCTCTCCCAGCTCGACCCGGATTCGGCGCGCGAGGAAATCCGCGACATCGTCAACGAGAT
>JAEKMB010000229.1 GCA_019508105.1 Alphaproteobacteria bacterium | reverse complement strand
CAGGCATAGCAGTCCTCCAAAGGCGAATGCGATGGATGTTCTTGTCCGTGACGCGACGGGATTGCGCAATTTTATCCTCCAACGGCCGGCATTCTGCGGAACCGGTCCATATCGCCAAGCATAGCGGGATAACGGGAAAGCCCGCAATCGCCGGAAGCTCAAGGCAGATCCCGCGCCACGCGGAAGCCGGTCAGGGTCGAATAATCATAATCCTGGTCGGCGCCGTCTTCCGCCGCCGCCACCCGGGCGGCACTACGCACAAAGATGGGAATGTTGTTCCAGGCGCCGCCGCGAATGGCGTGGCGGATGCAGAAACTGTCGGTCCAGGCCCGGCCGTCGGTGGGCGCGCCGACATAACTGGGATGCCAGCAATCGGCGGTCCATTCCCAGGCATTGCCCAGCATGCCCGACAGGCCGAAACCGTTGGTGTCGAACGCATCCACCGGGCCCAGCAGCTTGTTGTCCCATTCGCTGCCGCAGCCATTGCAGTTGGCATGGCCGCCCCCGACTCCATCGCCCCACCAGCGCGAGGTGGTGGTGCCGGCGCGAGCGGCATATTCCCATTCCGCCTCACTGGGCAGCCGGTAGGGATTGCGCGCCCCGATCTCCGGATGGGCGGCGCGCGCTTTGCTGTTGATCCAGGCGATGAAGGCCTCGGCATCCTTCCAGTCCAGGCACACTGCCGGCCAGCGCGGCGGCTCGACATCGGTCGGCGTCGCCGCCTGGCCGCGATGCAGTTGCCGCCAGCCCAGTCCCAAAAGCGGATTGCAGGGCCGGGGCTGATAGCCGGTGGCACCCAGAAAGACGAGAAACTGCTCGCTGGTGACGGGATATTTGGCCAGGGCAAAGGCCTTGATGGTCACCGCATGTTGCGGGCCCTCGGAGTCGAAGCGTCCCGGCTCATGCGCCGGGCTACCCATCAGGAACTTGCCCGCCGGAAGGCCCACCATCTGGGGACATTCGGGACATTCGGTGAAGCTGCGGTCTTGGGCTTTCTGTCCGCCCAAAAGCAGGCAAGCGGCCCCTATCGCGGCAATGCGGAATTTCATGGCGCCATCAAAGCAGGAACGCCGCGCCGTGCAAGCCGTTTGCAGTGCATGGAGAAGAAGCCATGATCCGCAAGCTGGCGTCCGGCAAGTACCGGCTTTATTCGCGCAAGAAGAATCCCAGGACCGGCAAGCGCCGCAACCTGGGCACTTTCAACAGCCGCAAGGCGGCGGAAAAACACGAGCGCGCAGTCCAGTATTTCAAGCGCCACTAGCGGCTTTTCCGGCTTTGCCGTATCAGGGGGCCATGAACATCCTGGTCGCCTGCGACTCCTTCAAGGATGCCCTGCCGGCCGATGCGGTGTGCCGCGCGATCGCGGCAGGCCTGAAGAAAAATCATCCCGGCGCGACCGTTAGCGAGATGCCCCTGTCCGATGGCGGCGAAGGCTTGCTGGACGTGTTGGGCCAGGCGCTGGCCCTCAAGTGGATCGAAATCAAGGCAGCTGATCCTTTGGGGCGCGAGGTCATGGCGCGCTACGGCGTGTCCGCTGACGGCATCACAGCCGTGGTGGAACTGCCGCGGGCTTCGGGATTGCAACTTCTCACTTTAGCGGAACGCGATCCCTTGAAGACATCCACCTATGGCACCGGGCAACTGTTGGCGGATGCCCGGGCACGGGGGGCGAAGCGCGCCTTGCTGGCCATTGGCGGCAGCGCCACCAACGACGCCGGTATCGGTGCGGCGGCAGCGCTGGGCTGGCGCTTCCTGAACGCCAACAACCAGCCGGTGGCACAAGATGGCGGCCATTTGAAAGATATCGTGCGGCTGGTCTCCGCCGAGCCGCCGTTCCAGACCATGGACGTGTTGTGCGACGTCACCAATCCGTTGTTCGGACCCCGCGGCGCGGCCTGGGTCTATGGCCGCCAGAAAGGCGGCAATGACGCAGGTTTGGCCGAACTGGATGACGGGTTGAAACACATCGCCGAGGTCGTCAAGGCGCAAACAGGGCGCGACGTGGCACAGATGCCTGGTGCCGGCGCGGCCGGCGGCTTGGGCTATGGCGCGGTAGCGTTCCTGGGGGCGCAGCTGCGGCGCGGCATCGAGGTGGTGTTGGACATCACCGGCTTCGAAGCGGCGGCCGCCAGAGCCGACCTGATCATCACCGGCGAAGGCCATCTCGACGGCCAGAGCGCACAGGGCAAATTGATCCAGGGCCTGTGCGGCCGTAGTGGCGGAAAACCGGTGATCGCCCTTTGCGGCAAGCTGTCGGCCTCGCCGGAAGAGATCAGGGCGATCGGCTTGAAAGCGGCTTATTCCATCAACCGCGAAGAACGCCCGCTGGCGGAGATGCTGGCAAACACGGCGGTCAATCTGGAGAAGACGGCGGCCAGCCTGGCGGTCTAAAGCGCCAGCAAGGTGCTGTCTTCCAAGGTGGGCGTGTGGAAGGCGGTGTCCACCCGCATGTCCAGCACCATCGGGTGATGGTCGCTGGGACCCTTGTCCAGCACTTCCGAGGCCGAGCACACCAAGCCGCGCGCAATGCAGCGGTCCAGCCGCAGCGCGATGATGTTGCCGGCGCGATGGGTGCGGAGGCGCGGACCGATATCGGAAAAGCCCTGAAAACCCACCGGTCCCACCGCATTAAAGTCGCCGATGATGGCGGCCGGGCCGCTCATCTGCTCCATGATATGGCGAAGCTGGAAACGGTTGAGGAACTGGCCATGGCTGAGATGCACATTGGCGATGGTGATGCCGTGAAAGGAAATGATCTGCGCCAGGCGCGGCGGTACGCGTCCCGGCAGGATGGAATAGGGCAAGCGGAGGGCAGTGGATTGCGGGAAAGGATGCGGGCTCCAGGCCGCCAGACCATAGATGCGCGACTGCATGGGATGGCGGAAGAAATGCCCGCCCACCAAATTCGGCAGGGTGACGATGTCTTCGGTGCATTCCTGCAGCAGGAGCAGGTCGGGATGATGGCTTTTCACCAGTTTGGCGACGTCATCGACGCCGGCGCCGATCCGGCGCAGCAGATTCCAGCTCACGACGCGCAGCCGGCCTTCAGGGGATGGATTGGGGAAATGGGGCGCCATCAGGTTTAAACCGGCAAATCGGGAACTGGTTTCAGGTTAAATCGTCTATAGTATTGCCAGCATAAGAAAAAACCGCGCCGGGGTCCATGTTCGCCTTTTCCGCCCTTTGGTCGTCGTCCCAGGCGCAGGCGCTAGCGGCCCTCCTCTATCTGCTGCTCTCGGTGATCGTCACCATCGACGTGCTGCTGAAGAAAAGCGACGTGCGCGGGGCCCTGGGCTGGATCGGGCTGGTGTGGCTGGCGCCCATCCTGGGCTCGATCCTCTATTACTTGTTTGGCATTAACCGGGTGACGCGGCGCGCCTTGAAATTGGGGCGCCTGGACCGCGAAGACTGGCTGCCCGCCGCCACCATGCGCCCGCAAGGGCCGGCCCATATCGCGCAACTGTCGGATGTCAGTGAAACCATCACCGAATGTCCGCTGACCGGCGGCAATGCGCTGGACATACTGGAAGGCGGCGACGCCGCCTATCCCCCGATGCTGGCGGCGATCCGCGACGCCAAGCACTGCATCGCCCTGAGCTCCTACATCTTCCGCAACGATGTGGTGGGCCAGGAATTCGCCGATGCGCTGATCGCCGCGGCCCGGCGCGGCGTCAAGGTGCGGGTGCTGCTGGACAGCGTCGGCGCCGGCTATATTTTCCCGTCGATCTTTTACCGCATGAGGCGGGGCGGGGTGATAATCGCGCGTTTCCTGCACACCTGGCTGCCCTGGCGCATGCCGTTCCTCAACATGCGCAATCACAGGAAGCTTCTGGTGGTGGACGGCCGGCTGGCATTCCTGGGCGGCATCAATATCGGGGTGGAGAATTGCGCCCGCCTGGCGGGGGATCGCCGCATCCAGGACGTGCATTTCCGCGTCGCCGGTCCGGTCGTCAGGATCGTCATGGATGCCTTCGCGCGCGATTGGACCTTCACCACCGACGAAGCCCTGGATGACGATGGCTGGTGGCCCGAACTGGCGGCGGAAGGCAGCACCTTCGCGCGCGGCTTGCG
>JAEKMB010000228.1 GCA_019508105.1 Alphaproteobacteria bacterium | reverse complement strand
TAGCGGGCGTGTTGGAAGTGGATGGGTTGGCGGCCTGGGCCATGGCCGGAGTGGCGAGGGCGGCGGCACCCAGAATGACGGCGGACATCCAAATCTTGTTCAAGCTCATCGGGTTCTCCTTGGGGAGGGAACCGCTCCCGGTTCCCCTATCGTTGCTCCTTCGGAGGTAGAACGGACCAGCGCGCCAAAGGGCTCCCTGGGAAATTTTTCGCAAATCGCCTGATCGGCCCAAGCCCGGCCTATCTTTTCCATGCCTAGTCCGTAGATTTCGCATCATGGCTAAAATCGGGCAAGACGATGTGCGTTTAGCCCCGGGGGTCTTGCGTCCGGGGAACAGTTTGGCTGCCAATCGCGTGGTGCTGCTTGTCGCAGTGCCGCTTTTTCTTGTCATGGCCTTGGTGGCCTATCTCACCATCCAGTTCGCCATCAATGAGCGCAGCGCCCAGGCCCAGGTGCGCCACACCTATCAGGTGATAGAAGCAGCCCGCGCTTTGCAAAACGATCTGCAGACTGCGGAGTCCAGCCAGCGCGGCTATCTGATCGACCGCGACCCAGCCTATTTCACCGCCTACCAGCGCGCCGCGGCCCTGCTGCCGGGCGACTTGCGGGCTTTCCGGGAAATCACCCGCGACAATCCCAGCCAGCGGCGCCGCGCCGACCGGCTGGAAAAGCTGGTGCGCGAGCGGCTGGGCCTGCTCGCCCTCAATGTCCGGCTGGCCACCGCGCCCAATCCCGACACTACCACCCTGTTCGCCACCCTGCAGCAGGGGCGCCTGCAGATGAACACGCTGCGCGACGAGTTGGATGGCGGCCTCAAGGAGGAATCCGATCGTCTGGCCCAGCGCGACGCCGCGCGCCGCGAAATCGAGAATCTGGAAATCGCCTTCGCCATCGGCGCCGGGGTGTTGACCCTTGGGGTGCTGTTGATTGCCGCCGCGCTTCTGGTGCGCAACAATATCAGCCTGGCGGTTTCGGAAAAAGCGCGCGCCGACGAGGCTGCCATCCTGCAGGCGACCTTGGAAACGGTGCGGGAAGGCATCGCCTACTTCAACGGTGACGGCTTGCTGTGCGCTTTCAACAGAAGCTTTGCCGCCTTGCTGGATCTGCCCCCCGACAGGACCGTATGGCAGAAGACCCGGCTTGCCGAGCTCAGGGCCTATGAAGGCGTCCGCCCGATCGCCGACCAGGTCTTCACGCCGCCAGGCAGCGAGCAGACCGGCACGGACACCCAGCACATTGTCTGGGCCGAGCGCGAACTGGACGTCTACAAGGCGCCCGTCACCACCGGCGGCTTCCTGTTGGGGGTGCAGGACGTCACTGCCCGGCTGCGGGCCGAAGCGATGGTGCGCCAGTCCCAGAAAATGGAAGCCGTCGGCCATTTGACCGGCGGGGTGGCGCATGATTTCAACAACCTCTTGCAGATCATTAGCGCCAACCTGGATCTGGCCGCAGCCGGGGCCGGCACACAGGCCGATCCGCGCCTGCGTGAGCGGCTGCAGAACGCCATCGGGGCGGTGGCGCGCGGTTCGCGCCTGACCGGCCAGCTCCTGGCCTTTGCCCGCCGCCAGGCGCTGGCGCCCAAATCGGTGGATCTGGGCCGGGTGATCCGCGACATGAGCGAGATGCTGCGCCGGACCTTGGGCGAGAACATCCAGATCGAGACGGTGATCGCCGGCGGGCTGTGGAACACCCTGGTGGATCCCAACCAGGTCGAGAACACGATTTTGAACCTGGCGATCAATGCGCGCGACGCCATGCCCGATGGCGGCAAGCTGACTCTGGAAGTGGCCAATGCCGCGCTGGACGATGCCTATGCCGAACGCCATACCGAAGTGGTCGCGGGCCAGTATGTGATGCTGGCGGTAAGCGATACCGGCACCGGCATGACCCCCGAAGTGATGGGCCGGGTGTTCGAGCCTTTCTTTACCACCAAGCCGGAAGGCAGGGGAACCGGCTTGGGGCTCGCCCAGGCTTACGGTTTCGTCAAGCGGAGCGGCGGCCATATCAAGATCTACAGCGAGCCAGGCCAGGGCACCACCATACGTCTCTACCTGCCGCGCACCCGCCGGGCGGTGGACGCACCCGATGTCAGCGGCGGGCTGCCTGTGGAAGGCGGCTCAGAGCACATCCTGGTGGTGGAAGACGATGAAGGCGTGCGCGCGGCGGTGGTGGATATGCTGGGCGAGTTGGGCTACCGCATCGCCAAAGCCGAAAATGCCGAAAGCGCGCTGGAGGTGCTGCGGCGCGAGGCGCCGGACCTGATCTTCACCGACGTGGTGATGCCCGGCACCCTTTCCACCCGCGAATTCGTGCGCCAGGCGCAGGCGATGCATCCGGGTATACTGGTGCTTTACACCTCCGGCTATACCCAGAACGCCATTGTCCATAACGGCAAGCTGGACGACGATGCGCTGCTGCTGTCCAAGCCCTATCGCAAGGACGAGCTGGCGCGAAAACTGCGCAGTGTCTTTGCCGGCACGGCGCGCGGCGCCATTGCCGAGCCCAAGCCCGCGGCCGCGCCCCGCGGCAAGGTGCTGGTGGTGGAGGATGTGGCGCTGATCCGCCTGACCACCATGGACATGGTGCAGCAGCTCGGCTTTGCCGCGGCCGATGCCGCCGACGCCGAGGAAGCCCTGGCCGTCCTGAGCCGCGACAGCGCGATAAAGATATTGCTGACGGATTTGGGACTGCCGGGCATGAACGGCCACCAGCTTGTGCGAGAGGCGCTGAAGCGCAATCCGTCGCTGAAGATCATTATCGCGTCCGGCTATTCCACCAGCGAGGACTCGGCCGCCCGGGTGGAGGGCGCGCGCTATCTGGCCAAACCGTTCGACATGCAGCAGTTGCGCCGGGCGCTGGAGGCTTGATCACCGTCAGGCAAATAAAAAGCCCGCAAGGTATAAACCTTGCGGGCTTTCTTACTCAGAGACCTGCGCGATCAGGGCAGTAGGGTGAAGTTGTAGGTGAGGCTCGCCACAACGCCGCCCGAGCAGGCATGGCGGGTCGCCATATAGAAGGCGCCGCACTGGGCGGTGCCCAGGTCGGTGCCGCTATAGCGGACGTCCAGGGCCAGGCCCTTCCAGGTCGCGGTGGCGCCGAAATCGCCATAAGTGTAATCACGCGAACCGGCCAGGCGGGCCTTCTCGGCCCACTGATGACCCAAGTTGCCGCTGACGCTTAGCCAGTCGAGGATGGTGTAAGTGACATTGCCGTACAGCGCGTTGCCTTCACCGCCGTCGAACGCCAGGTTGTTCGACCAGGCATAGCTGGCCTGCAGCGAGACCGGACCGAATGCCTTGGTGAGCTGGTTGATCAGTTCGAAGTAATCCGGGCGCGGCGTGCCGGCCGGGACGTTGGCCGAGGGATAGGCGTAGTAATAGGGCATGAAGTTCCAGTCGATGCCCCACAGGTCGGTGTGCTTGCCGCCATAGATGTCGAGTTCGAGATAGGGGTTGTTGCTGGACGTGGGATCGAAGTCGACCTGCGAGGCCCAGGCGCCGACATAGAAGCCATCCGGGCCGTTGAGGTTCAGCGAGCCCTGGGGCGCGAAGTTGCGGTCATTCTGGCTGATGCCGCGGAAACGATAGTCGCTGGTCGCCGTGACATAGCCGGTCACGGTCCAGGTGGGTGCCGGGGGAGCGTCTTCGGCGAAGGCGGGCGCAACGCTGAGCGCCACGCCGGCCATGCCGACCGCACCCAAAATCATCTTGGTCAAATTTTTCATCTCAAATCCTCTCGTTGCCGGGCGCTCGATTCGCGCTGCTTTCCCGGGGCCCCCCGGTTCGTGGCCAAAAGTTAAGGCTTCCGGAAGTGGCATGCCGGCCGTTTAATCTTTGCCCGGAAGGGCAAAAGGACTCAGTGTGCAGCCTTAAGGACCTTCACCGCTAGCGATGCGCATCATCCTCATCCGGCACGGCCAACCTCATATCGCGCTCAGCCCTTCGACCGGTCATGCGGGCTTTGCAGATTATATCGGCGCCTATGAGGAGGCCGGCCTGGCGCCCGCCAATCTTCCGCCCGAGGAGTTGCGCGATCTGGTGCGGGAACTGGAGCATGTCTTTACCAGCGACCGTCCCCGCAGCCGGCAAAGTGCCGCTGCGCTGGCACCAGAGGCAACGCTGACAGCCGATCCCTTGTTCGCCGAGGCGCCGCTCGCCAGTCCGCGCATTCCGTTGCTGCGCATGTCGGTTCCCAAATGGGCGGTGGTGTCGCGCATCCTGTGGCATGCGGGCTTTTCACCAGGCATCGAGAAGGCCCGCGCCGCCGCCGCCCGCGCCGACAAGGGCGCCGATATCCTGATCGCGCGGGCGAAACAGTCCGGCACCGCGGTGCTGGTGGCGCACGGCTATTTCAACTGGATGATCGGGCGGCGGCTAAAGAAGCGCGGCTTTGTGCGCACCGGAAGCCATCAGGCGCGTTACTGTGCGGCCTGACGGCATCGGCGAATTTCCCGGGGTGGTGTTCCTGACCGACATCTGGGGCATCCGGCCCGCCAATATCGGCATGGCCAAAAGGCTGGCGGAAAAAGGCTTCACCATACTGATGCCCAACATCTTTCACCGCTATTCGCGTATCCAGCCGCAGGGGTGGAAACCCCAAGGCGAGGCTGAAACGCACACGGCACTGCAAACCCTGTTCGGCACCCTGACGGCGGAGCAAATGGTGAGCGACGGCCTTGCCTATGTGGATTTCCTTTTGGCGCAGAAGGGCGTGAAGCCGGGCAGCGCGTCGGCGAGAGCCGGAGCGCAATCAAATAAAGTCGGCGTGGTCGGTTATTGCTTCAGCGGCCAGATGGCGCTGCGCATGGCGGCGGCCGATCCGGAGCGCGTCGCGGCCGCGGCCTCCTTCCATGGCGGCTTCCTGGTGACGGACAAGCCTGACAGTCCGCACAAGCAGATTCCCAAGGTGAAAGCGCGGCTCTATTTCGGCCATGCGGTAGAGGACGCCTCCGCCACGCCGCAGCAGATTGCGACCTTGGAAGAAACCCTGCGCAACTGGCACGGCGCCTTCCAGAGCGAAGTCTATGAAGGCGCCAAGCATGGTTGGACGGTGCCGGACCAAGCTGTCTACAACGAATTGCAAGCTGAGCGGGCGTTCGAGAAATTGGTCGAACTGTTTGACGCGACGTTGAAGTGACAGCCGGTTACAGCATCGCCGGGATCACGCGGTCCGGCGGCTTGTGACCGTCCACGAAACTGCGGATATTGACGATCACCTTTTCGCCCATGTCGATGCGCCCCTCGATGGTGGCCGAGCCCATATGGGGCAAAAGGATCACATTTTTGGCCTTGAGCAGCTTGGGATTGACGGCCGGTTCATTCTCGAACACGTCCAGGCCGGCGCCGGACAACTGGCCCTTTTCCAGCATCAGCGCCATGCAATTCTCGTCGATCACTTCGCCGCGGGCGGTGTTGACGATATAGGCGCTCGGCTTCATCAGCTTCAGGCGCCGCGCCGACAGCAGGTGAAAGGTCGCGGGCGTATGCGGGCAATTGATCGAGACGATGTCCATCCGCGCCAGCATCTGGTCCAGGCTGTCCCAATAGGTCGCTTCCAGCGCCTGCTCGATATCGGCATGCACCGGTTTGCGGTTGTGATAATGGATTTGCAGGCCGAAGGCGCGGGCGCGCTTGGCTACCGCCTGGCCGATGCGGCCCATGCCGACAATCCCCAGCCGCTTGCCCTGCAGCCGGTTGCCCAGCATCCAGCTGGGGGCCCAGCCCTTGAACTTGTCGTCTTCCATGGCCGCGACGCCTTCCACCAGCCGGCGCGGCACCGCAAGGATCAGCGCCATGGTCATGTCGGCGGTATCCTCGGTCAGCACGCCCGGAGTGTTGGTGACGGCGATGCCGCGATCCGTGGCGGCCTTGACGTCGATATTGTCGACCCCGGCGCCGAAATTGGCGATCAGCTTGAGATTGGGGCCCGCCTTGGCGATCAGCTTGGCGTCGATCCGGTCGGTGATGGTGGGAACCAGAACATCGGCGGTGGCGACCGCCTCGGCCAGTTTGGCGGCGCTCATCGGCGCATCGTCCACGTTCAGCCGGGCGTCGAACAGTTCGCGCATGCGGGTTTCCACCGCTTCGGGCAGCTTGCGCGTGACGATGACCAGGGGCTTCTTGGACGGCATGCGGGCATTAAAGCCCAATGCACCCCATGACGGAAGCGCGGGCTTGCGCTAAATGTGACCTAAGTCGCCAGGACAATGAGCGCCATGACGCGGTTGGCCGCAATTTTGCTGAGTCTTTTTGTGACAGCTGCGCAAGCGGCCCCCGTGCTGCGCTATGTCAGCCAGCGCACCGACAAGGCCTATCTGCGCGAGGGCCCCACCTTTGCCCACAAGGTGCTGTGGCAGTACCGGCGGCGGGGCTATCCCTTTGCGGTCATCGCCCAGTTCGATGTCTGGCGGCGGGTCAGGGCCGCCGATGGTACGGTCGGCTGGATGAGCGCCTCCATGCTGAGCGACCAGCGCACCGTGCTGGTCACCGGCAAGGGCCGGGCCAAGATCACCGCCGAGGCCGGCGGCGGCAAAGTGGTGGCGCTGGCCGATCCGGGGGCGGTCGCGGGGCTCAAGGCCTGCACGCGTGAGGCCTGCCGCATCCATGGCGAAAACATAGACGGCTGGATTCCCAAATCGCGTATCTGGGGGGTCGAGGCGACCGAGGTGTTCGACAGGCTCCCGCGGCGTTAGTGGCGGAAGTGGCGCATGCCAGTGAACACCATCGCCAATCCCGCGTCATTAGCGGCGGCGATCACGTCCGGGTCTTTCACTGAGCCGCCCGGCTGTATCACTGCGGTGGCGCCGGCTTCCGCCACGGTCAGCAAACCATCGGGGAAGGGAAAAAAGGCTTCCGACGCCGCCGCCGAACCCACGGTGCGGGGCTTGTCCCAGCCGGCGATCCTGGCGGCGTCCTTGGCTTTCAGCGCGGCGATGCGGGCGGAATCCACCCGCGACATCTGGCCGGCGCCGATGCCGGCGGTCGAGCCATCCTTCACATAGATGATGGCGTTGGACTTGACGTGTTTGCCGATGGTGAAAGCCAAGAGCATGTCGGTGATTTCCTGCTCAGTCGGCTGGCGCCTGGTGACGACCTTTAATTCCGCAGCCGTGATGCGGCCATTGTCGCGGGTCTGCACCAGAAAACCGCCCGCCACCGACCGGTAGGTCAGCGTGGGAGCCAGAGGGTCAGGTAGCGCGCCCGCCGTCAGCAGGCGCAAATTCTTTTTCGCCGCCAGGATTTTGCGCGCGTCCTCGTCGGCGTCCGGAGCGATGATCACTTCGGTGAAGATTTTGGAGATATCCTCCGCCGTGGCGCCGTCCAGTTTCTGATTGAACGCCAATACACCGCCAAAGGCGCTTTGGGTGTCGCAGGCCAGCGCCGCGAGATAGGCTTCCTTGAGCGTCTTACCCAGCGCGACGCCGCAAGGATTGGCGTGCTTGATGATGGCGCAGGCCGGCCCGGACGCAGGATCAAACTCCGCCACCAGCTCGTAAGCGGCGTCGGTGTCGTTGATATTGTTGTAGCTAAGCTCCTTGCCCTGGAGCTGCCTGGCGGTGGCGACGCCTGGCCGCTGCGAGCCATCGACATAAAAGGCCGCTTCCTGGTGCGGGTTTTCGCCATAGCGCAGGCCCTGGCGGAGCAGGCCGCCAAAGGCGCGGCGGCGTGGCGGTTCCTTGTCGCCGTCCTTGGCCAGTTCACCGGCGAACCAGCCCGACACCGCCGCATCATAGGCGCCGGTGCGGGCAAAGGCGCGCTGCGCCAGCTTCTTGCGCAACGCCAAAGTGGTACCGCCGCCATTGGCTTTCATCTCGTCCAGCACAACGCTGTAATCCTCGACATCCACCACCACCGTCACCCAGTCATGGTTCTTGGCCGCCGAACGGGTCATGGCGGGGCCGCCAATGTCGATATTCTCGATGGTGGTCTCGAAATCGGCGCCCGCCTCGAAGGGATAGAGATTGCACACCAACAGATCGATGCCCGCGATGCCATGCGCCTTCATCGCAGCGGCATGGTCGGGCTTGTCGCGCAGGGACAACAGCCCGCCATGCACCATGGGATGCAGGGTCTTGACCCGCCCGTCCATCATTTCGGGGAAGCTGGTGATCTCGGACACGTCGCTGACGCTCAAGCCGGCGTCACGCAGCGTCTTGGCGGTGCCGCCGGTGGAAATGAGCATCACGCCCTGGTCCGCCAAGCCCCTGGCGAATTCCAAAAGGCCGGTTTTGTCGGACACGGACAGCAGGGCGCGGGAGATCTTGCGAACGGTCATCTAGGCAGCTTTCCGGGGCTCTGGGCGCCCGCCGCTCTTAGCGCCTGTAAATCGAATATAAAAGGGCGAGCGACCCACTTGCGCACAGCGACCATAGCACCGGCACCGGATAGTGCTGGTTATGCCAAGTCAGCATAAAATCGCCCGGTAGGGGATCGAGTTCCAGCGCCATCACAATGGGGGCGAGAATGATGGCGCCTCCCACCAGAATCAGCAGCACGGCCCCCAGCTTAGGCATGGCCGGCCGGTATTCCCGTCGGCATGGCGGTCATCCCCAGCCGGGCAAACAGGGCCTGGTCGGTGGAGACCTCCGGGTTGGGGGTGGTCAGCAGCTTGGCGCCCGTGAAGATGGAATTGGCGCCCGCCAGGAAGCACAGCGCCTGGGTTTCGTCGCTCATCGCCTCGCGTCCCGCCGTCAGCCGCACCACCGACTTGGGCATGGTGATGCGGGCCACCGCGATCATGCGCACAAAGGTGATGGGATCCAATGGCTGGGCCATGCTGGCGGGCGTGCCTTCGATCTGCACCAGGGCGTTGATCGGCACGCTTTCGGGATGGACTGGCAAGGTGGCGAGGGCATGGATCAGCCCGACGCGATCGGTTTGGCTTTCGCCCATGCCGACAATGCCACCGCAGCAGACGTTGATGCCGGCGCCGCGGACATGGGCCAGCGTCTCCAGCCGGTCTTCATAGGTGCGGGTGGAAATAATGTGGCGGTAATATTCCGGCGAGGTGTCCAGGTTGTGATTGTAGTAATCCAGCCCCGC
>JAEKMB010000227.1 GCA_019508105.1 Alphaproteobacteria bacterium | reverse complement strand
CTCGCCGGCAACCTCAAATATGTCGACATCGCCATCAAGCAAGGCGGCCGCCTGCTGGCCGGCGGCGCCGAGCCACTGAAGCTGGACACGCCCGGCCATTATATGAGCCCGACCCTGATCGTGGACACCAAGATTGGCGACACCATCAACCAGGAAGAAGTGTTCGGCCCGGTGGTTTCGGTGGTGAAGATCAAGGATTACGAAGAAGGCCTGGCCCATTCCAACAGCGGCAATTTCGGCCTGTCGGCCGGCATCGTCACCACCAGCCTGAAATATGCGCGCCACTATCAGCGCAACGTCAAGGCCGGCATGGTGATGATCAACCTGCCGACGGCCGGTGTGGACTATCACGTGCCGTTCGGCGGTTCGCGCGGCTCCTCCTATGGCGCCCGCGAGCAGGGCTTCGCGGCGGTGGACTTCTTCACGCAGATCAAGACGGCCTACTCGCTGTCGTAAGAATTGCTGCATTGCAATTGGAAAGGGCGCCGCGAGGCGCCCTTTTCTTTTGGGGGATGGGGACGCTAGAGTCGTCTTAATCAACGACAACAGACGGGGTGGGACAATGCGTGCATTTCTGCTGGCGGCGATTCTGGTTCTGGCACCTGTTGTGGCCTTCGCCGATCTCGCCATCTCGGGCCAGGACGGCAAGCAGGTGCGCCCCGGCGACGGCATCCCCATGAAGCCGACACCCGACAGCGTGGCGGCGATCGAATTCTCCAGCACCAAAGCGCCCAGGATCATCGGCCTGCTGGAAGTCTGCTCTACCCAGATGGGTCCGCCCAGCGCCATCGCCGTGGCGCCCGATTACAGCTTTGCGCTGGCGACCTGCCCGCAAAAGATCGGGCCGGACAACAAGACCTCGCCGCAAAATCTGGTCTCGGTGATCGGGCTCGACGATCCCACCCATCCCAAGCTGCTGCAGACGGTGCAGGCCGGCATGGGCGCCACCGGCGTCTATCTCGATAAGAAGCTGCGCTATGCGCTGGTGACCGGCACGGGCGATGACACCATCACCCTCTTCACCATCAAGGACCGTACCCTGACCCAGGCGTCACAGGTGAAGCTGGAGGCCAAGGCCGAACCGCGCGACGTGATCATCGCCCCGGGCGGCAAGATCGCCTATGCCTTGCGCTTTGGTGACGGCAAGGTGACAAAGCTGGCGATCAATGGCGACCAGCTCACCCGCGTCACCGACTTCATGGTTGGCGTGAATCCGGACGGCGGCAGCCTGACCCATGATGGGCGTTACCTGATCGTCAACAATTTCGGCGGTTACACCACCACCGCCAAAGGCAGCGCCGCCACCACCGTCACCGATACACGTACCGGCAAGGTGACCTACGCGGTGGAGGTCGGCGCGTTGCCGGAAGCAGTGGTGCTGTCACCGGACGGCAAGTATGTCGCGCTGGTGATCGGCAATGGCTCGGCCACGGTCAAGACGGCGGCCAATTACAACAGCGTGTTCGGCAAGCTCAGCATTTTCAAGGTGGGCGCCGGCAAGCTCGACCATGTCGCCGATGCCCAGCTCGGCCATGCCTGCCAGGGCGCAGTGTGGAGCGATGACCAGAAGCGGCTGTTGGTGCAGTGTTCGGTGGAGCGGGACATCCGGGTGTTCGACTTTGACGGCAAGACCCTGACCGAGCGCCCCGAAGCGGCGCTGCAGATGGTGTCGCGCCCCGGTGCCATGGTCACCTCCAAGACCCGCTAAGATTTGACTTGATAAGCGGGACGTCCCACCGCACATAGCGGCGCATGACGCCGCTTTTGCATCTCAAAGACATCACCGTCGCCTTTGGCGGCCAGCGCCTGCTGGACGGGGCCCAGCTCAGCGTCGGCGCCGGCGACCGGCTGTGCCTGGTAGGGCGCAACGGCTCGGGCAAGTCGACCTTGCTCAAGATCGCAGCCGGGCTGATGGAGGCCGATGGCGGCACCAGCTTTGTGCAGCCGGGCGCCACGGTGCGCTATCTAGCACAGGAGCCGGACATGAGTGGCTATGCCACCACCCGCGACTATGTCGAAGCGGGGTTGAACCCGCACGAAGATCCCAACCGCGCTTTTTACCTGCTGGGTAACCTGGGGCTGAGCGGCGAGGAAAATCCTGCCACCCTCTCGGGCGGCGAAGCCCGGCGGGCCGCGCTGGCCCGGGCGCTGGCGCCGCGGCCCGACATCCTGCTGCTGGACGAGCCCACCAATCATCTGGACGTCAATGCCATCGAATGGCTGGAAGGCGAGATCAAGTCCAGCCGCTGCGCTTTGGTACTGATCAGTCATGACCGGCGCTTTTTGGAAAACCTGTCGCGGGTGACGGTGTGGCTGGACCGGGGCAAGACTCACCGGCTGGAAAAGAGTTTTGCCTCCTTTGAAGCCTGGCGCGACGAGATGCTGGAAAAGGAAGAAACCGAGCGCCACAAGCTGGAGCGCCGCATCGCCGCCGAGGAAGATTGGGTGCGCTACGGCGTGTCAGGACGGCGCAAGCGCAATGTCGGACGGCTGGATCGGCTGCGATCCTTGCGGACCGAGCGGCGGGAGCAGATCTGCGTCTTGGGCTCGGTGAAGATGGAAGCTGCCGAAGGCTCCAGTTCCGGCACCAAGGTGATCGACGCCAAGGGCGTGTCTTTCTCTTACGGGGAGCGCGAAATTGTGCGGGATTTCTCCTTGCGCATTCATCGCGGCGATCGCATCGCCCTGGTCGGCCCCAATGGCGTGGGCAAAACCACCTTGCTCAAGCTGTTGATCGGTCAGCTCAACCCGCAAAAAGGCAACGTCAAGCTGGGGCAGGGCCTCTTGATGGCGCAGCTCGACCAGAGCCGCGCCGCGCTTCATCCCGACCAATCGCTGGCCGCGGCGGTTACCGATGGTAGCGGGGACACGGTGATGGTGGCCGGCAAGCCGCGGCATGTGATGAACTACCTGCAGGATTTTTTGTTCACCCCGCAACAGGCGCGTACCCCCGTCAAGGTGCTGTCGGGCGGGGAGCGGGCGCGGCTGCTGCTGGCCAAGCTGTTTGCCACCCCGTCGAACTTCCTGGTGCTGGACGAGCCCACCAATGATCTGGATCTGGAAACATTGGACCTGTTGGAAGAGGTGATTGCCGACTATCCCGGCACGGCCCTTCTGGTCAGCCATGATCGCGATTTTCTGGACCGGGTGGCCACCAGCATCATACTGGCGGAGGGAGACGGCACTTTCCGCGAATATGCCGGCGGCTATGGCGACATGCTGATGCAGCGGGGAGAAAAAGTTCCCGAACGCCCTGAGATCAAAAAGGCGCCCAAGTCGCCGGCGCCCAAACGCGCCCGGCCGGGTGTCCCAAAGATGAACTTTGCCGACCTGCACGCCCTCAAAACCCTGCCGGCAAAGATCGCAGCGACGGAAGTGGCGATGGCAAAACTGGAAAAAAGCCTGGCCGACAGCACGCTTTATGCCCGCGATCCCGCCGGCTTCGCCAGGCTCTCGGCCGAACTGGCCGATTTGCGCACCCAGAAGGACGCCGACGAAGAACGCTGGCTGGTGCTGGAGATGGAGCGCGAGGCGCTGGAACAGGAGTGACCTTGCCGCGTTAAGACCCCTGAAGTCGGAAGGTTTTACGGGGTCAAGTTCCATGAAACGCGCTGCCGTTGCCGGATTTGCCGCAGGCGCCGCCATGGTGATTGGCGGGGCGCTTGGCGCGGTTTCCCGTTCCGATCCCAAACCCATGGTCGAGGTCAACTCCGAGGTGATGAACCCGATGATCGGCGGCCAGGCGATGCTGCCCGACCGCGACATCATGGAGAATATGGCGTCCTCGCCGATGCACTCGGCCCTGGCGGCGGCGATGAAGGATTCCGGTGTGGCCGCGGCGCTGAAGACCAATGGCCAGTTCACGGTGTTCGCGCCCACCAATACCGCCATGGCCGCCGGCACCCAGAACAAGTCGACCCTGGCACGGCGCATGAGCTATCTGATCGTGCCGGGCAAGTATGACTCCCAAGCGCTGCTGCGGCTGATCAATGAGGCGGGCGGCGATGCCCGCCTGCGCACCGCCGAGGGCGGCACTCTGGTGGCACGAATGAACGGGCCGACCAACATTGTGGTGATGG
>JAEKMB010000226.1 GCA_019508105.1 Alphaproteobacteria bacterium | reverse complement strand
AATGTCCGCGTGCTGGACGGTGCCGGCAAATTGGTGGCCCTGTTTCCCGCGACCATCGGCAGCCGGCATGATCCGCTTCCGATAGGGACTTGGAAAATTCGCGGCGTGGCGAAGCTGCCCTCGTTCCATTACAATCCCGATCTGTTCTGGGACGCGGGCGGCAAGGACGACAAGGCGAAGCTGCCGCCCGGGCCAAACAGCCCGGTCGGTGTTGTGTGGATCGACCTGTCCAAGGAACATTATGGCATTCACGGTACGGCGGAGCCTCAAATGATCAGCCGCACCAGCTCGCATGGCTGCATCAGGCTGACAAACTGGGATGCTGCAAAGCTTGCCCAGATGGTTCGCCCGGGCACGCCGGCAACCCTGCAGGACTAGGGCGTGCGAACAGGCGCCGTGGTGACAGTGACCGCGATCGTTACGGCGATCCTGACCAGCGCTGTGTGGATGGCCGGCCAGCAGGATGCTGCCCAGCTCTATCCGGTCTCCCGCGATGCCGGGCGCACCGAGATCCGGCCCGCTGCCAAGCCCGCTTCCCCTTCAAAGCCCCAACCTGCCGGCAACGGTCCGTTGCGGGATCAGGAGAACGCACTGCCTGCGATCACGCCATCAACAGCGCGCATCGGCGTGATTCCCGATGATCTGCGTGCCAAGGGTCTGACGCTGCCGGTGCAGGGGACTAGAGCCGAGGAATTGCACCCGGATTTCTACGATGACCGCGGCCAACGCGGACATCAAGCGATAGACATCATGGCGCCCCGGGGCCAGCCGGTCCTGGCGGTCGAGGACGGCAGGATTGTCAAGCTGTTCAACAGTGTGCGGGGCGGCCTCACCATCTACCAGTTCGATCCCAGCGAGAAATATGCCTATTACTATGCGCATCTTGACCGCTACGCGGATGGTGTCGCTGAAGGCATGACGGTCAGGCGGGGTGAAGTCATAGGCTATGTCGGTTCGACCGGAAACGCCGACACGTCCAATCCCCATCTGCATTTCGCCATCTTCCTGCTGGGTCCGGAAAAATTGTGGTGGAAGGGCGAGGCGCTCGATCCCTATCCCGCTTTGGTGCGGCCGTAGCGTTCCGCCGTCGCCAAAACGGGCTGGGGCCCTGCCTGACCCGGTTAATACCGCTTGTGGCCCTTAGCGGATTCGCCACTGGCTGTCGCCCTCGGGGCGCAACCTCAGAATACAAATGTATCTTGACTCCATAGTACACGCGTATCATGGTGGCCTCATGAAGAAAGTCATCAGTATCTCGGCCGCGGAGAGCCAAATCATGCAGGCGTTGTGGCGCAAAAGCCCGCTGACGCCGGAGGAGATCATCGCCATGGCCGGCCCGCCCAATGGCTGGGCGGACGGTACAGTGCGCACCCTGATTACCCGCCTGTTGCGGAAAAAAGCACTCGTCGGCACGCGTGAGGATGGCGTCTATCTCTATCGCCCGTTGATCGCGCGTGCCGATTATATCCAGGCGGAAAGCCAGAGCCTGTTAGACCGGTTGTTTCAGGGCCAGGTGGCCCCGCTAGTGGCCCATTTCGCCGAAGCGCGCGCTCTGACGGCCAAAGACATCCAAAAACTGAAAAGACTGATTGCCGAACTGGAGAACGATCATGACTGATTTCCTGTTCCTGCTGGCAAAGATCAATCTGGCGATGGCGGCCGGGATCGTGCTGGTCGCGCTGCTGCGCCGCCCAATGCGCGCGGCCTTCCATGCAACAGTCGCCGATGCCCTGTGGCTGCTGGTGCCGGCGGCAATGCTGGCCAGTCTGTTGCCGCCGCGCATTGTCGCCCCTCTGGCGCCCCTTCCCCATGTCGCCCATCCGGCCGGCGCGCAAATTCCGGCCGCCCTCAGCTCGGCGCGGGTGGTCGTGCATGCTTTGCCGTTGGACGGGAGCATGGCGCTGTCTGCTGTGTGGATAGCGGGCATGGTCGCCATGCTGCTGTATCTGGCGCGGGCGCAACATCAATTCCACAAAGCCGAACGTCTTGGCGCGGCGGGACCGGCCGTTGTGGGCTTTTTCAAGCCGCGCATTGTGGTGCCGTCCGGTTTTGCAGTGCGGTTCAGCACGCTCGAGCAGGAAGCTATTATGGCGCATGAAAAAATACACTTGGCGCGGCAGGATGCGCGCCTCAATGCCATCGTGGCGCTGTTGCGCTGCCTCAACTGGTTCAATCCGTTGGTCCATCTTGGCGCGCTGTGGTTTCGCCGCGACCAGGAACTGGCTTGCGACACCGCCGCACTCGGTCAGGTGTCGCGCGTCGATTATGCCAATGCCTTGCTCAAATCCCAGATGTGGGCCGTGACGCTGCCGCTCGGCTGCGCCTGGCCTGCCTCGGAGCATCCGCTGACGGAACGGGTCGCGCTGCTCAAGCGTCAAATGCCGACCCAGGCCCGCCGCTGGACCGGCGCGGCGCTGGTCCTGTCGCTGACTACCGTTGCCGGCATTGGCGCTTGGGCCGCACAGCCCGCGCAAGTAGCGCCCGCTTCGCCCAGTCACAATTTTGTTGGCGGGATCATGTATGCCCAGCGCAATGGAAACGGCGGACCGGCGTCCTTCCTCACCCTGGAAGCCGGCAAGCAGGAAAAGTCCCTGGGCTTATGGTCAAGCCATGTGACGATGCATTTCCCTTACGGAATGGCACTGGCGGACAACGCAATCTATGATTTCGACACGCGTAGTAACGCCGGCGGCAAGACCATCACCCTGATCGGCCACGTCAAACTTTTAACCGCGCAGTCCGGTATTGATGGGTTGCCCGGCCAGAGGCTGGTGTTTGATGCCCGCACCGGGTTGTTGAATTTGGATGGCAAGGACATGCCCAGCGGCATGCCGAAATTTGTGCTTTGCAAGAAGGACTGCAAGTTTACTGACCGGTAAACATCCGTGCGCCCTAGCCGCTGCAGGCTTGTCGAATATCAGCCAGTAGGGCATCCACATCCTCAGGCGTCGTGTCCCAAGCGCACATGAAACGGGCGCCGCCTGAACCGATGAAGGTGTAAAAGCGCCAACCCCTATGCTTCAATTCGGCCAATGCCGCTTCGGGCAAGGTTGCGAATACGGCATTGGCTTGTGCCGGTGCCATCAACGCGATCTGCGGAATGGTGGAAAGGCCCTCGGACAGGCGACGGGCGCAGGCGTTGGAATGGCGCGCGTGGCGCAACCAGGCGCCATCCTGCAACATGCCGATCCAGGGCGCAGCGAGGAATCGCATCTTGGACGACAGTTGGCCCGCCTGTTTGCAGCGATACTCGAATTCCCGCGCCAGATCCTTGCGAAAGAATACAATGGCTTCGCCTACCGCCATGCCCATTTTGGTGCCGCCGAAACACAGGACATCCACCCCCCGGCGCCAGGTCAGTTCCTTGGGCGCTACATCCAGTGAGGCGACGGCATTGCCAAAGCGCGCTCCATCCATATGGAACGTCAGGCCTAGCCGCTTGGCACTCTCTCCCAACTGCTCCAGCTCTTCCACCGAATATACGGTTCCGATTTCCGTTGATTGGGTCACGCTCAGGACACGCGGTTTGGGGTAGTGAACATCTGACCGGCGCTTGACCGCATGTTCTATGGTGCGAGCGTCCAGCTTGCCCAAATCACCCCGCAGGACGAGAATCTTGGTGCCGTTGGAGAAGAATTCCGGCGCGCCGCATTCATCCGTCTCTATGTGGGAAATCTCGTGACACAGGATGCTGTGATAAGACTGGCAGATCGCGGCCAGCGCCAGGGAGTTCGCGGCGGTCCCGTTAAACGCGAAAAACACCTCGCAATCGGTCTCGAATATCTCGCGGATCAGGTCAGCCGCCCGCGCCGTCCACATATCGTCGCCATAAGCCGGCGCGTGGCCATGGTTGGCCTGCTCAAGAGCTTCCCAGGCTTCTGGTGCGATGCCGGCGTAATTGTCGCTGGCAAATTGGCGACGGGGCAATGAAACTGGGGCAGGCATAACGGAGAGGTTCCCGGACGGGTTCATAAGGGGCAATTAGTTACCGGAATTGGGGAGAGGAGCAAGTGTTGCTCAGGTCGCAAAGCGGACCGCCGGTCGCACGCACCGACGGCCTTAAGTGTCGCGCTGGGAATTCAGAAGGGCC
>JAEKMB010000225.1 GCA_019508105.1 Alphaproteobacteria bacterium | reverse complement strand
GGGCGCTGGTGCCCGCGGTGTAGATGGCCGGATGCTCCAGCAACCATACCTGCTCCCCGGCCGTGCCGTCGGCGATGGCGGCGGCCCGGGCCTCCATATGCGCCAGGGCGTCCGGATAGGCGACCGGCTGGTCGCTGACCTTCCACTCCACACCGGTCGTTACGGGGGCGTCCAAATTAAGCTTTCCGAAACCATGTTGCGGCAGTCTTGCCGGGTTTCCACCAATGTAAGGTCCCAGGCCATGGCGTCCAATGTCGATAATGTCAAAGTCGAGATCTCGGTGGTGCTTGGCCGCTCGGTGATCCCCATGCATCAGCTGCTGCGCATGGGCCGCGGCGCGGTGATCGAGCTGGACAGCCACCAGGACGATCCCGTCACCATCCTGGCCAATGACAAGGCCGTGGCGAAGGGCGAAATCCTGATCCAAGGCGACAAGATCGCCGTGTCGGTGGTGGACTTGCTCAAGGGCTATTAATACGTCGACTTTGACGTAGAATTATATATTCCCCACCTCAAACTTGCATTTTAACCCCTGCGGGCATACCTCTCTGCCACTGAGAGGGCTGATGCTTCCCCTTGTCCTGAATCCCGCAAATCTCAAGGCCGGCCTGGCCGGCCGGGGGCCTGAACGCGACCGCCGGGCGGCCTTGCTGGCCGAGGCGGGGGTGGAAGCGCGCCTGCTACCCGACCCCGTTCCGGGCGCCCTTCTGGCGTCCCTGCAGGTCCTGTTCGTGACCGGGATTCCCGAAGGGGAGGCCCGGGACCTGGCCACCCGCGCGCGGCAGGCCGGCGTGCTGGTCAATGTCGAGGATGTGCTGCCCCTGTGCGATTTCCATGTCCCGGCCATCGTGCGCCGGGGCGAACTGCTGCTGACCGCCTCGACCGGCGGGCAGGTGCCGGGCCTGGCCCGCGCCCTGCGCGAGACCCTGGCCGACCAGTTCGGCCCGGAATGGACGGTGCGGCTGAAAGAGCTGGGCCAGGCGCGCGCCAAGTGGCGCAGCCAGGGGCTTTCGCCCCGCGAGGTTTCCCAGAATGTGCGCGAGTTGATCGCGCGGATGGGTTGGCTATGAGCAACGTGACGGTGATTGACGCCAAGCGGGGCTTGCGCCCACGCGGCGCCGAGGAAGCGCCTGGGCTGCTGAAAGAGCTGCAGGACAAGGCGGCGGGACGCGATGCCCACGGCATTCTGGAACTGGCCCTGACCGGCGAATTCGCCGGCAAGACCGCGGTGGTGTCTTCTTTCGGCGCCGAAAGCGCCGTGCTGCTGAAGCTGGTGGCCGACATCGACCCCAATACGCCTATCCTGTTTCTCAACACCGGCAAGCTGTTCGGCGAGACCTTGCGCTACCGCGACCGGCTGCAGGATGTACTGGGCCTGGGCGATGTGCGCTCGCTAGCGCCGTCGCTGGAAGAGCGCAATGCCAAGGATGCGGACGGCACCCTGTGGTCGAAGAATGCCGATGCCTGCTGCGACTTCCGCAAGACCATCCCGCTGGCTGGGGCGCTGGCGCCGTTCAAGGCGCAGGTGACGGGGCGCAAGCGCTTCCAGACCCGCGAACGCGCCGACATGCTGCCGGTGGAATTCCATGACGGCCGCTATCGCTTCAATCCCTTGTGGCAATGGGACCTGCAGCAGCTGGAAGCCTTCGCCCAGCGCAACAATCTGCCGCCGCATCCGCTGGTCGAGGATGGTTATCCCTCCATCGGCTGCATGCCCTGCACCCGCCGGGTCCAGGCCGGCGAAGATTATCGCGCCGGGCGCTGGTCGGGCACGGACAAGGATGAGTGCGGCATCCACTTGACCGATGGTGGCGGCATTTAGCCTGCAACATAGTGCCGTACGCTTTGGAACATAGCGCGCGGTTCAGAGTTTCCTTTTCGGAAGGGTTATCGGCCTTAGGCATTGCCAGGGCTTCTTCGACCATTGTGAAAGGGAGAGTTATGAAAACTTCGCTGAAAATCCTGCTGGCTGCGGGTCTGCTGTGCGGTGCGGGCATGACCGCCACCGTGCCGGCCGCCGCCCAACCCCATGGCTTCTCGTTCCGAATCGGCGATGTCGGCATGGCCTATGACGACGGCTATTATGACCGCGGCCACCGCTGGCATGCTTGGCGCCATGCGCGCGAACGCGAATGGTATCGCGTGAATTACCGCCAGCAATATCGCGGCTATCGCCATGACCGCGATCGTGACGGGATTCCCAATCGCTTCGACCGCGACCGGGACAATGACGGCGTGCCGAACTGGCGCGACAGCCGTCCCAACAATCCCTATCGCCGCTAACGGCGTGCAATGAGAACCCCGCGGGAGCGATCCCGCGGGGTTTTCATTTGCGCAAGCCGTCCGCGATCTCCAGCAGGATCGGCACCGTGGAGGCGAACAGCAGCAGCGCCATCGCCAGGTTGAACAGTCTGAGCGCCGCGGGACTGCGCAGCCAGCGCCGGATGCCGGCGCCGAAGGAGGTCCAGGTCAAGGTACTGCCCACACTCACCACCAGGGTGATGGCCGCGATGATGGCGACCTGCAGATACAGTTCTCTGCCGCGTCCGGCGGTGTAGGCCGAGATCGCGCCCACCGCCATCAGCCAGGCCTTGGGATTGATCCACTGGAAGGCGGCCGCCTGCAGGAAGTTCAGCGGCCTGGCCTTTCCCGTATCGCTCATCGCCGATGTGCTGCGTGCGATCTGCGCCGCCAGCCACAGCAGATAGGCGCAGCTCACGGCCTTCATCACCAGTTGCAGCAGCGGCGACGCCAGCAGGATGGAGGCCAGGCCCAGCCCCACCAGGGACAGCATCACCGGAAAGCCGACCGTGACCCCGGCCGCATGGGGCAGGGTGCGCGCTACCCCGAAGCGCGCGCCGGACGCCGCCAGCATCACGTTGTTGGGGCCGGGCGTGAAGGCCATCACGATCGAAAAGATTAGGGCGGCGAGGAAGGTCTGCAGCGGCATGGGCGCCAGGCTAGGCCAAAAGCGGCGGCCTGAGGCCTGACGCTACTGCATGCTGGCTATTCGGGCCGGCGTTCAGTGTTTTGCGCTCCGGCCGGGCCTGGCGGCATCGAAGCTGATGTCTTTCACCCCGGCGGCGGTCAATTCCTTGGCGCCGGAGGGGACATCGTTGCTCTTGAGGATATAGGCGACGATATCGGCATTGACCGCCGGGGACAACGCGCCGGGATGGTCCAGCGGCATGGCGGTGGAAATATAGTCGAACAGCGCTCCCAGGCTGGAGCTGGCATAATAAGGCATGATCCGTCCCACCAGCGGCGGGATCTCGAAGGTGCCCATCAGGGTAACGCCGTGGCAGCGCGAACAATTCTGCATATAGGCGGTGTGGCCGCGGTCCGCCTGGGCATCGCTATAGACGCCGTCCCAGATCGAGCTTCGCGCCTGGGCCGCGCTGCTCGCCAGCACCATCATCGCCGCCGCAATCATCCTGGTTCGCATGATGGAGCCTTTCAGGCGCGCCGGTTGGGAAAGCGGGACATCAGTTCTTCGATCACCTTGACGGCGCCATCGGCTTCGGCGCGGTCGGGGATCTCGTTGCTGTTCTTCCAGCTCTTGACGAACTGTTCCGGGCCGACATGGATCACCATCACGCCGTCGCTCTTGGAGCGGGTCTCGACATTGCGATAGGTCAGGCCGTAATTGACTTCGGGCTGGGGGATCAGCCATTCGGTCTGGCCCCGCACCGGGATCATCGCCTTGTCCCGCCACCAGTCATGCGCCGCATAGCCGGGGCAATTGATGATCACTTTCTCAGGCAAATGCGCCAGCTCGTCCGGCGCATGGAAATCGCGCATCACGATCTTGCCACCGCGGGCGAAGAATTCGGTGGTCAGCAGATGGCCATATTCGCTGAAGTTCCAGAACATCTTGGTGGAGTGGCGGGCATATTTGACGCCGGGAAAGGGATTGAGCTCCGGGGTCAGCACTTCGGGAACGGAGGTGATGTCGCCGATCCGGTTGCCCATGTCATAAAACACCGGCGCCGGATCGCCGTTCGGCAGCGCCAGAGGCGCGGCCGGCGGTGCATCAAAGGGCGTGTCGGACAATTCGTAATGCTCGCTCCAGGCGATGGGGTTGCCGGCCATGCCCATA
>JAEKMB010000224.1 GCA_019508105.1 Alphaproteobacteria bacterium | reverse complement strand
AACGGCCCGACCGCCGACATCGCCACATTCAACAAGGCGGTGTTCAACAACCTGAAACCGGGCGGGATATTCTATGTCGAGGATCACAGCGCTGCGCCCGGCGCAGGTCTTGCCGCCACGTCCCAGTTTCACCGCATGGACGAGGCCATCGCCAAGAGCGAGTTGACCGCGGCGGGCTTCCGGCTGGATGCCGAAGGCGACCTCCTGCGCAACCCAGCCGACAACAAGGCGGCCAGCAATTCCGAATCCGGCCATTTTGTCAGCGACCGTTTCATGCTGCGGATGAAGCGCCCGTAAACGCCGCGGGCGGTAGCTTTTTTCTGACATCACAAAAAAATAAAGGGGAGACTTCATGCGCCTTATATTGGCCACCGCCGCCGCTTCGCTTTTCGCCACCGCGGCGCTGGCCCAGCCCTTGCCCGCGCCGGCCAGCTATCCGCCCGTAGTCGGCGCCAAAGGCGTGGTCGCCACCCACGCCCTCTCCATGGCGATGGCCGACCAGATCGCCCATGCCGCGATCGATGCCTGCCGTAAGATGGGCTTTCACACCACCATCACGGTGCTGGATGCCTCCGGTGCGCTGAAAGCTTTCCTACGTGACGACATGACCGGCCCGCACACTATCAGCCTGTCGAAAGACAAGGCCTATACCGCGATCACCCTGTCCAACCGTTTCGCCACTTCCGGGGCCTTCGCCACAGCGCGCAGTTCCACCCTGGGTTCGCCCATGACCAACATCCAGGGTGTGGTCGGCGTGGCCGGCGGCGTGCCCATCAAGTATCGCGGCGAGGTGATCGGCGGCGTGGGCTCGTCGGGCGCGGTGGGCGGCGACAAGGACGAGCTTTGCTCCCAGGCCGGCATTGATGCTGTGGCCGACCAGCTCCGATAACAGCTTTATCATCGCGCCGGCGCGCAGCGCCACCGAGCTGACCTCGGCGGCGGCGCTGTTTCGCGCCTATGCCGCGACGCTGCCGGTGGACTTGGCGCCGCAGGGATTCTCGCAAGAACTGGATTTGTTGCCCGGTGTTTATGGCCCGCCCGGCGGCGAGTTGCTGCTGGCCAAGCGCGGCGACCATGTGCTGGGCTGCATTGCGCTGAAAGCCCTGGCGCCCGGTGTGGCCGAGATCAAGCGCCTGTTCGTGCGGCCCCAGGCGCGAAAGCAGGGCGTGGGCAAGGCGCTGGTGACGGCGGTCCTCGCGACCGCCAGGAGGCTGGGCTATGGCGAGATCAAGCTGGACACCTTGCCCGCGATGGAGCGCGCCATTGCGCTCTATACCGCCATGGGCTTTGCACCCGTTCCGCCTTATGGCAGCCATCCCTATCCCGGACTGGTGTGCCTGGGAAGAACACTCGCCGAGTAGACAGCAAAAGCGTATCCGGGCATGTTTTTCCTGCAAGCCAGCCCGCCGTTTCAAACACCTAAAACAGGAGGCGCCCGCCTCGCGACTCTGTTGATATGGCGGCAGGGAGTCCGCGATGAGCGCGCGTAACTGGGGATTTCTGCTGCTTTTGGCGCTGTTGTGGGGCAGCTCCTTCTTCTTTTACAAGATACTGGTCGCGGTGTTGCCCCCGGTCACGGTGGTGCTAGGCCGGGTGGGCATTGCGGCCATTGCCATGAATCTGTGGCTGCTGGCGCAAGGGACGGTGATGCCGCGCCAGGCTCGGTTATGGGCGCGTTTCCTGCTGCTGGGTCTGCTCAACAACGTCATTCCCTTTGTGCTGATCGCCTGGGGCGAAACCCGCATCTCCAGCGGCATGGCCTCGATCCTCAATGCCACCACGCCAATCTTCATGGTGGCGGTGGCGCATTTCGGCACCCAGGACGAGAAACTGTCATGGGCCAAGATCGCCGGTATCATTCTGGGCATTGTGGGCGTGGCGGTGCTGATGGGACGCGACGCCTTTGCCGGCGGCGGTTATGTCTGGGGTGGATTGGCGGTCATCGGCGCCTCCTGCGCTTACGGTTTCGGCGGCGTCTACAGCCGCCGCTTCAGGGATCTGTCGCCGATGCAGGCCGCGACCGGACAAATCACCGGCGGAGCGATTCTGCTGTTGCCCTTGTCCTTGCTGGCCGATCATCCCTGGACTTTGCCGATGCCGGGCTGGGCGGTCTGGAGCTCCCTGCTGGCGATCGCGCTGGTCAATACCGCGCTGGCCTATTTCATCTATTTCAAGATGGTGGCGACCGTGGGCGTTACTTACATCTCGCTGGTGACGTTCCTGATTCCCATCATCGCGCTTCTGTTGGGCGCGGCCTTCCTCGATGAAAGCGTGACCGCGCAGGCCCTGGCGGGCATGGCGATCATCGCCCTGGGCCTGGCGGCCATCGATGGGCGATTGTTTCGGTTAGGCCGCCGTCCATGAGAAGCGGTCCGCGAAGCGGATGAGCGGGTCCGGTGGACCTGCGAGAGGGACGAATGCCCTGAGCGTAAGCGAAGGGCGCGGCCTCAGGCGGCCGTCCATCCGCCATCGATGCTGATGATCGCGCCGGTGATGGAGCGGGCCATGTCGCCCGCCAGGAAAACCGCCAGCGCCGCCACTTCTTCAACGGTGACGAACTGCTTGGTGGGTTGGGCGTGCAGCAACACATCGTTGATCACTTGTTCGCGCGTCAGTCCGCGCGCCGCCATGGTGTCGGGAATCTGCTTTTCCACCAGCGGCGTCCAGACATAGCCGGGGCAGATGGCATTGGAGGTGATGCCGAAGGTGGCGGTTTCCAGCGCTACCGTTTTGGTGAAGCCGGCGATACCGTGCTTGGCCGCGACATAGGCCGACTTGAAGGGTGAGGCGACCAGCGCATGGGCGGAAGCGGTATTGATGATGCGGCCCCATTTCTTGGCCTTCATGCCGGGGATGGCGGCGCGGGCGGCATGGAACGCCGAGGACAGGTTGATGGCCAAGATCTGGTCCCATTTCTCCGGCGGGAATTCCTCTACCGGTGAGACAAACTGGATGCCGGCATTGTTGACCAGGATATCGACCGATCCGAGATCTTTGACGGCGTCGGCCACCATGGCTTCGGTCTGGTCACCTTTGCTCATGTCGGCGCCGCTATAGATCGCCTTGACGCCGAATTCCGTTTCGATGCCGATGCGTTCCTTTTCGATCGCCGCGGCGTCGCCGAAACCATTGATGCAGATGTCGGCGCCTTGCGCTGCCAGGGCGCGGGCGATGGCAAGTCCGATCCCGCTGGTCGAGCCGGTGACGAGCGCGGCTTTGCCTTTGAAGCTGGCGGACATGGCGTTTTCTCCTCGGGTGATGGCCCAAGCATGGCAGGCGCCGCGGCGATTTCGCATGAGCAAAAGGCCGCAGTGGGCGTAAATCGCGGGGAATTGGGCTATGATTCGAGGCATGGATACCAAGCCCCTACCGCCCCATGCCCACCCCTCCGGTCACCGCTACGCTCCCGTGCCGCGTCCGGAAAATTGCGGCCGCATCGCCCTGGTGCTGCAGGGCGGCGGCGCGCTGGGCGCCTATCAGGGCGGGGTCTATCAGGCACTGCATGAATCGGGGCTGGAGCCGGAATGGGTGTCCGGCGTCAGCATCGGCGCTATCAATGCGGCGCTGATCGCCGGCAACGCGCCGGAGCGGCGGCTGGCGGCGCTGTGCGAATTCTGGGACCGTGTCACCGACCGCACCATCTGGCCGTATACGCCGGACGGCGACATCTACCGCCAGGGCCGCAATACCATTTCGGCCCTGACCACGGCGCTGTTCGGCCAGCCTGGCCTGTTCAACCCGCACAAGATCAATCCCTGGCTGCTGCCGCCCGGCGCCAAGGAAGCCACCAGCTTCTATGACAACGCGCCCTTGAAGCAGACGCTGGAAGAGCTGGTGGATTTCAAGCGGCTGAACGATGGCGACATACATTTTTCCGTCGGTGCGGTGAATGTGCTGACCGGCAATTTCGTGTTCTTCGACAACCGCCGCGAAGAAATCCGCATGGAGCATGTGCTGGCCAGTGGCGCGCTGCCGCCGGCCTTTCCCATGGTCAAGATCGGCACCGATTATTTCTGGGACGGCGGTATCGTCTCCAATACGCCGCTGCAGCATCTGCTGGCCCAGGACGATGACACCAACAGCCTGGTGTTCCAGGTGG
>JAEKMB010000223.1 GCA_019508105.1 Alphaproteobacteria bacterium | reverse complement strand
CAGCTGGAAACCGCGCGCAAGATCATCCATGCCGCCACCGATTCCGGCGCCGCAATCCTGCTCCCCACCGATGTGGTGGTGACCAGGGAGTTCAAGGCCGGTGCCGCCAGCCGCATCGTTCCGGCCGGCCAGATCGGGGATGATGAAATGGTGCTGGATGTGGGCCCCGATTCCATCAAGGCTTTCGAAAATCGCCTCAACGGCACCCGTACCCTGGTCTGGAACGGACCCTTCGGCGCCTTTGAAACCCCGCCCTTTGACAAGGGCACGGTGATGGCGGCAAAAGCCGTGGCGGCGGCCACCCGGGCAGGCAACCTGCTCAGTGTGGCGGGCGGCGGCGACACGGTGGCGGCGCTGGCCCATGCCGGGGTCGAGGACGATTTCACTTACGTCTCGACCGCGGGCGGGGCGTTCCTGGAATGGCTGGAAGGCAAGGCCCTGCCCGGTGTGGACGCCCTGTCTTCCCATTAAGCGCGATAAACAGAGAGCGGATGATGAATCTGGACGAACTGAACAGCATTGCAAAAAAAATGGTCGCGCCCGGCAAGGGCATCCTGGCGGCCGATGAATCCACCGGCACCATCCAGAAGCGCTTCGACAAGATCGGCGTCCCGAACACCGAGGATAATCGCCGCGACTATCGCGAGCTCCTGTTCCGCACCGAAGCCGCGATGAAGAGCCATATCGGCGGCGTGATCCTGTTTGACGAGACCATCCGCCAGAAGGCCAAGGACGGCACGCCCCTGGTCAAGCTGATCGAGGCCGCCGGCAGCGTGCCCGGCATCAAGGTGGACCAGGGCGCCAAGCCGCTGGCCGGATCGCCGGGCGAGACTGTCACCGAAGGCCTGGACGGCTTGCGCGAGCGGCTGAAGGAGTATCACAAACTGGGCGCACGTTTCGCCAAGTGGCGGGCGGTGATCGACATTGGGCCCGGCATCCCCAGCTACAATGGCCTGAACGCCAATGCCCATGCCTTGGCCCGCTATGCCGCGCTCTGCCAGGAGAACGGCATCGTGCCCATCGTGGAGCCGGAAGTGCTGATGGATGGCGACCATGACATCGCCCGCTGCGAGGCCGTCACGGTCTGGACCCTGAAGGAGGTCTTCCAGCAACTCTTCTACGCCAATGTGGCGCTGGAAGGCATGATCCTGAAGCCCAACATGATCGTGCCGGGCAAGAATTGCCCCAAACAGAACAGCGTGGCGGAAGTGGCCGAAGCCACCTTGCGAGTGCTCAAACAGTGCGTGCCTTCGGCGGTGCCGGGTATCGCTTTCCTGTCGGGCGGCCAGTCGGACGAAGACGCCACCGCGCATCTGTCGGCCATGAACGCCGCTGGTCCCCTGCCTTGGGCGCTGACCTTCTCCTATGGCCGCGCCCTGCAGGCGGCGCCGCAGGCCGCCTGGTCCGGCAAGGCGGAGAACATCGCCAAGGCGCAAAGCGCCTTCGCGCACCGCGCCCTGATGAATTCCCTGGCCGCGTTGGGCAAGTGGACTGAGGCGCAAGAGAAAAAGGCCGCGTGAGCGACTGCCGCCTCTACCTGATTTCGCCGCCCAAGCTTTCCGCGGCGAATTTTTTGGGTCCGCTGCGCGAAGCCCTGGCCGGCGGTGATGTCGCCAGCTTCCAGTTGCGCCTGAAAGAGGCGAGCGACGACGAAATCCGCCGCGCCACCGATACCTTGCGCCCTGTGGTGCAGGCGGCCGGCTGTGCCTTCATTCTCAACGACCGCCCGGACCTGGCCGCCGAACTGGGCTGCGACGGGGTGCATATTGGCCAGGAGGATGCGAGCTATGCCCAGGCGCGGGTGGCCCTGCCCAACGGCATTATCGGCGTCACCTGCCATGACAGCCGGCACCTGGCCATGGAAGCGGGCGAAGCCGGCGCCGACTATGTCGCGTTCGGCGCTTTCTTCCCCACCCATACGAAGGAGCCCAAGAGCAAAGCCGACATTGAACTGCTACGCTGGTGGAGCGAAGTGATGGTGGTGCCATGCGTGGCCATCGGCGGCGTCACCATCGCCAATGCGCGCCCGCTGGTGGAAGCCGGCGCCGACTTTCTCGCTGTGTCGGCCGGGGTATGGGAACACGCCGATGGCCCCCGCGACGCGGTGCGCCAGTTCAACGCGCTGTTCGCATGACGGCCCAACGCCCATGACCGAGCGGTTGCTGGGCTTCACCTTTCTCGGCGTGCTGGTTGCCTATGCCGTCAATCTCGCCGCCGATGAAATTCATGTCCGGCTGTTTCCCGCGTCCCTTTGGTTCCAGAGCCATTGGGTCATTCCCTTTGTGATCGTGCCCGTGGCGGCACTGCTGGTTCTCGCCTTCAGCTTTGGTTTCTTCCGCCCCAGAGGTCCGCGCTGGGCCGACGGGGTGGCGCTGCTGGTTATCGCCCTGCTGATCTATTGCACCCTGGGCGCGGCTTATTCCTGCTGGCATTACTGCCTTTAGCCTGCTATCACCCGCCCGCTCTTTGAACCTGCTGAACCTTCACCCACGCCCCGAGGAGGGGCGCATTCCCATGTCCAAGATCACCGGCAACGAAATCAGCCCCGGTACCCTGATCAACTATGACGGCGGCCTGTGGATCGCGGTGAAGACCGTCAAGGTCAAGCCTGGCAAGGGCGGCGCCTATAACCAGGTCGAACTCAAGAATGTCACCAGCGGCACCAAGCTCAACCAGCGCTTCCGCTCCGACGAAGCCGTGGATGAGGCCATCCTGGACAAGAAGGACTTCCAGTTCCTCTATGCCAGCGGCGACATGCTGACCTTCATGGACATGGAGAATTACGAGCAGATCGAGCTGGCGGTGGATTTCGTGGGCGAGGACCAGGTCCGCTTCCTGCAGGACGGAATGAAAACCCTGGTGAACCTGTATGACGGCAAGCCGATCGGCATCAAGCTGCCGGTGCAGGTCACGCTCACCGTGGCCGAGGCCGATCCGGTGATGAAAGGCGGCACCGCGGCGCCTTCCTACAAGACCGCCGTGCTGGAGAATGGCCTCAAGATCCAGGTGCCGCCCTTTATCGGCGCGGGCGAACGCATCATCGTCGCCACCGAAGACGGCTCCTATGTCCGCAGGGCCGAGTAATGGTTTACACCTCACCCGCCCTCAATGTGATGATCGCCGCCGCCCGCAAGGCCGGCCGCCCCCTGGTGCGCGATTTCAACGAGCTGGAGAATCTCCAGATCTCGATGAAAGGTCCCGCCGACTTCGTCACCTCCGCCGACAAGCGCACTGAGAGAATTTTGATCGAGGAATTGAGCAAGGCCCGTCCCGGCTATGGCTTCTTGGGCGAGGAAGGCGGCGCCGTTAAAGGCGCCGACACCACCCACCGTTTCATCATCGATCCGATCGACGGCACCACCAACTTCATGCACGGCATTCCGCATTTCGCCATCTCCATCGGGCTCGAGCGCGAAGGCCAGATGGTGTCGGGGGTTATCTATAATCCCGTCACCGACGATCTCTACACCGCCGAGAAAGGCCATGGCGCCTATCTCAACAACAAGCGGCTGCGCGTAGCGGCGCGCAAGGACCTGGCGCCTTCGGTGATCGCCACCGGCCTGCCCTTCCTGGGCAAAGAAGGTCATGCCCGCGCCGCCGCGGAGATGGCCGAGGTGATGAACGTCACCGCCGGCATCCGCCGCTTCGGCTCGGCCTCGCTGGATTTGGCTTTTGTCGCGGCGGGACGCTTTGACGGCTTCTGGGAACACAGCCTCCAGGCCTGGGATATCGCCGCGGGCATTGTGCTGGTGCGGGAGGCGGGCGGCATGATCACCGATCTGCGCGGCGGCGCCGAGATGCTGACCCGGGGCACCGTGCTGGCCGCCAATGAGAATCTGCACCCGCAGCTCTTGAAGCTGTTGAAGAGTGTAAAACCTTCCTGAAATTGTCATGCCCGCGAAAGCGGGCATCCAACTTTCCATCCGGTTGCACGAAGTTGGGCCGCATGCGCGGAATGACAGTTCAGCGTACCGCGCCGGCCCGGTTCTCCACGACCACATCGCTCACCTTCGCTGTCAGCACATTGGCCGGCAGGTGCGAGGTGAAGCCGACACCGACATAAAAGGGCCCGCTGGTCTTGAACGTCACCGGCACGCCTTCGGGATGCATCTT
>JAEKMB010000222.1 GCA_019508105.1 Alphaproteobacteria bacterium | reverse complement strand
GGCCGACATGGCCGATCCGGCCATCGAGAAGTCGCTGCAATCTTCCATTGCCCTGGCGCACAAGGTGGGGGTGGACGGCACTCCCACCTTTGTCCTCAACGGCAAGTTCCATCCGGGGGCGCTGGATGATGAGACCCTGGCCAGTGAGATGAAGTCCTGAAACAAGCTCATACGGCGCGCAGCATTTTGGCCGATGAGCAGGAGCATCGCGCGGAGCGTGCTTAACGCACGTGAGCACGCGCGACGCACTCAGCGGGCAAAAGGCCAGCGCCTAGATTAGTCCCGACAACGGACTCGACGGATCCGCATACGCCTTTTTGGGCATGCGGCCCGCCAGCCAGGCCATGCGGCCGGCCTCCACCGCCAGCTTCATGGCGCCTGCCATCTTGACCGGATCGCGGGCGTGAGCGATGGCGGTGTTGGTCAGCACCGCGTCGCAGCCCAGTTCCATCGCCACTGCGGCGTCGGAGGCGGTGCCGATGCCGGCATCCACCACCACCGGCACCTTGGCGTCCTCGATGATCATGCGGATATTCACCGTGGCCTGCATGCCCATGCCCGAACCGATGGGCGCCGCCAAGGGCATGATCGCCACCGCGCCGACATCCTCCAGCCGCTTGGCCATCAAGGGATCGTCGCTGCAATAGACCATCACTTCAAAGCCGTCCTTGGTCAGCATCTCAGTGGCGCGCAAAGTTTCGATCATATCGGGATAGAGCAGTTTCTTCTCACCCAGCACTTCCAGCTTGACCAGGGACCAGCCGCCCGCCTCGCGCGCCAGCCGCAAGGTGCGCACCGCGTCTTCGCCGGTGAAGCAGCCGGCGGTGTTGGGAAGATAAGTGACCTTCCTGGGATCGATGAAATCCACCAGCATGGGCTGGCTCTTGTCGGTCAGGTTCACCCGCCGCACCGCCACGGTGACGATCTCCGCGCCGCTCGCCGCCAGCGCCGCGGCGTTCATCGCATAATCCTTGTACTTGCCGGTGCCAATGATCAGGCGCGACCGGAACGTTTTTCCGGCGATCACCAGCGGCTTGTCTTCGCGGGGCACCTCGACCGGCGCATTGCCGCCGCCGATGAAATGCACAATCTCCAGCCGGTCGCCATTCGCCACGGCGACCTCCGCATAGGTCGAACGCGGCACGATCTGAAGATTGCGCTCCACCGCGATCTTGGCGGGGTCCAGCCCCAGGCCTTCCAGCAACCCGCGCACGCTGGTCGGTGCATCCAGCCGCTTTGTCTCGCCATTCAGAGTGATTTCAACGCTCATAGAACCTGTACCTTAAGCATTTCCGTATCCGCCGCGATGCGATTATAAGGCTTGAATCAGCTTTACCCACGGAAAGTCTATGGCAAAAAAATCCAAACAATCCAAGACCTTACCGATCTATATGCTCAACGGGCCCAACCTCAATCTGTTGGGGACGCGCGAGCCCGAGGTCTATGGCTATACCACCCTGGCCCAGATCGAACAGATGTGCGCCAAACAGGCGGCCGGCCACGGGCTTTCCATCACCTTCCGCCAGTCCAACCATGAAGGCGAAATCGTGGAACAGATTCAGGAAGCGCGGACCGGCGCCTGCGCTGTCATCATCAATCCGGCCGGATATGGCCACACCTCCATCGCCATCCTGGACAGTCTCCAGATGCTGAAAGTGCCGGTGATCGAGGTGCATCTGTCCAACATCCATCGCCGCGAGCCCTATCGCGGCCATTCCTATGTCTCCAAGGGCGCCACCGGCATCGTGATGGGCTTGGGCGCTCAAGGGTATTTGCGCGCCATCGACGCCGTTGCCGAAATTCTTAAGGTGAAGAAATGAGTATCAAAGGCAACAAGCCCGCGTCCCCATCGGCACCGGAGCCTGCTACCGGCAAGTCCGGCATCGACGCCCAGGCCGTGCGAGACCTGGCCGCGCTTTTGAAGGAAACCGGCCTCACCGAGATCGAGATCGAGCATAAGGGCGCCCGCATTCGCGTCAGCCGAGGTGGCGGTGTTGCCGCGGCGGCCCCTGCGGCGGCGCCCGCGCCTGCTGCCGCGCCGGCCGCGGCTCCCGCGCCCGCCTCCGGCCCGGTGGCCGGCGCCGTGCCGTCGCCCATGGTCGGCACCGTCTATCTGTCGCCCGAACCCGGCAAGCCCGCCTTTATCAGCGTCGGCAAGAACGTGAAGGAAGGCGACACCCTCTTCATCGTCGAAGCGATGAAGACCATGAACGCCATCACCGCGCCCCATGGCGGAACGGTGCGCGAGATCACGGTCGCGGACGGCACCCCTGTTGAATTCGGCCAGACCCTCTGCGTCATCGCCTGATGTTCGAAAAAGTTCTCATCGCCAACCGCGGCGAAATCGCCCTTCGCGTCATCCGCGCCTGCAAGGAGATGGGCATCTCTACCGTGGCCATCCATTCCACGGCCGACAGCGATGCGATGCATGTCAAGCTGGCCGATGAGAGCGTCTGTGTCGGCCCGCCCGCCGCCGCCCAGTCCTATCTCAACATTCCCGCCATCATCGCCGCCTGCGAGATCACCGGGGCCGAGGCCATTCATCCCGGCTATGGCTTTCTGTCGGAGAACGCGAAATTCGCCGACATCATCAAGGAACATGGCCTGACCTTCATCGGGCCGGCGCCCGAGCATATCCGCATGATGGGCGACAAGATCACCGCCAAGCAGACGGTGAAGGAACTGGGCATTCCCACCGTGCCGGGCTCGGACGGCGAAGTCAGCGATGCCGATGCGGCGCGGGTGGCCGGAGAGATCGGCTATCCGGTGCTGATCAAGGCCACCGCCGGCGGCGGTGGCCGCGGAATGAAGGTGGCGCAGAATGCGGGCGAATTGTCCTTCGCCCTCTCCCAGGCCCGCACCGAAGCCAAGGCCGCCTTCGGCAATGACACAGTTTATATGGAGAAATATCTCCAGCGGCCGCGCCATATCGAGATCCAGATCCTGGCCGATGCCCATGGCCAGGTGGTGCATCTGGGCGAGCGTGACTGCTCGTTGCAGCGCCGTCACCAGAAAATCTGGGAAGAGGCCGGCAGCCCGGCGCTGAACGCCCAGGAACGCGACCAGATCGGCGGCATCTGCACCAAGGCGCTCACCAAGCTGGGCTATCTGGGCGCCGGCACCATCGAGTTCCTGTATGAGGATGGCCACTTCTATTTCATCGAGATGAACACCCGCCTCCAGGTAGAGCATCCCGTCAGCGAGGCCATTACCGGCATCGACATCGTGCGCGAGCAGATCCGCATCGCCACCGGTGCGCCGCTGGCCTTCACCCAAAAGGATATCGTCTTCGAGGGCCATGCCATCGAATGCCGCATCAATGCGGAAAACCCCTTCAGCTTTCGCCCCTCGCCCGGCACCATCACCCAGTTCCACACCCCGGGTGGGCTGGGCGTGCGCTTCGATTCCGCCATTTATTCCGGTTACCGCATTCCCCCTTTCTACGACAGCCTGGCGGGCAAGCTGATCGTGCATGCCAAGAACCGCAACGAGTGCCTGCTCCGCCTGCGCCGCGCCCTGGATGAGCTGGTGGTGGACGGCATCGAGACCACCATTCCCCTATTCCAGAAGCTGGTGCGCGAGCCCGACATCATCAATGGCGACTATTCCATCCATTGGCTCGAGAAGTACCTGGCCAGCCTGGGCCACTGATCTTTGACGCTGCTGCTGCGCCTTATCATGCCATAATGGCGTTGCCCGAAATCCTGGGTTAGGCTTGTGGCACAACAACAAGCTGAGAGGATTGGGTATGAACTTTCTGCGCAACTATTCTTCGCAAATTCTTGGCGTCACCCGTATCGTCACGGGCCTGTGCTTCCTAGAGCACGGCACCTCCAAGCTTCTCAACTTCCGCCGGGCACCATGCATCCGGCGCTGATTTCGATGGCCGGTGCGTCCGGGATGATTGAACTGGTGGTCGGCGCGCTTATAGTGCTGGGCCTGTTCAGCCGCTGGGCCGCCTTTGTCGCCTCGGGCGAAATGGCTTTCGCCTATTTCCTTGCCCACTTCCCGCGCGGCTTTTTCCCGGCCCAGAATGGCGGCGATGCCGCGGTCCTGTTCTGCTTTATTTTCCTTTATCTCGCCGCGGCGGGTCCGGGCGCCTTCGCGATCAACGACAAGTAGAATCTCGAGCGCCGCATTCCGCGGCGC
>JAEKMB010000221.1 GCA_019508105.1 Alphaproteobacteria bacterium | reverse complement strand
GAAAAAGTATTCAGGGTCAGAAAATCGGCGCTCGGGGCAAAATGGATGTCGAAAAAGTTCTGCCCATTGCCGTCCAGTGCCAGCAGGTTGCCGAAGCAACCGTTGTTATCGCAGAACTGAACCCAGCCGTCCTTTGAAGCATCGATGTTGAGGATCATTCGACTCAGGTCAAAAGAAACCGGATCTATCGTCTCCGTTTGCGTAAGGCCGTCCTGCGCATCCACGCGGGCTTGACCGCCACCGAGAAACACCAGGGGCTCGTTGGAAGTAAAATTCACCTCGCTGTTGTGGTCTTTGTTGAGGCATCCCGTCACAATGCTGCCGGAATCGACCTCATTGGTGCATGGGTTGTTGAGGATCAGGAGGCCCGTGCTTCCGCCGGTCGGAGATACGCTGGTGATCGCCGCCTTAGCCGGCGATAGCAGGAACAAAAGAGTTCCGAAGACCGATGCATAGTTCCTGAAGTTCATGATTCTCTCCATCACGCGACGGAGAAAACTTCGCAAGGAATGTGCCAATTCACGTCGCTTTGAAATCAATCGGTTGCGCCGTGTACGGAGTTCCGAATGTTGTAGTGCTTTACGCACCGCGCGTACGATTCCAAATCAGCGCGATTTTTCAAGCATCAATTGCATTCATCACTGTTTTGAGAATTGACATTGTGGTGTCGGAAGTTGCGGCGAATTCGTGGCGCCTTGGTGTCGCTGACATGACGGCGCTTTTTCAAGCATCAACTGCATTCATCGCTGTTTTGAAATTGACATCGCCGTGCCGGAGTTGCGGCCAATTCGTGGCGCCTTCGTGTTGCTGGTATGACGGCGTTCCATCCGCACGCGAAATAAATTTCTCGCGTCCGACTCCGTGGCTTGCAGCAGCACTCCGAGATCTTTGCTGCGCAAGATGCGCGTTGCTGTGCCAAACTTCCTTCGTTTCACGTCACCGGCGAGGCGCCTTGCGCTACCAGTTGGTGAAAGAACCGTCCGGCCGGTGATTGAGAGCCATGCCGGCGCGATAGGTGGCGTATTCGCCGATCTTGGTCAGCTTGCTCACATCCACTTCCACGCCCAGGCCCGGGCGGGTGTTGGGCCAGAGCTTGCCGTCCTTGAAATCATAGACTTTGGGCAGATAGGGCCAGGTGCGCTGGCCATTGCCCAGCATTTCCATCAGCGCCGGCACCGAGGTGGCCGTCAGGCAGTTGACCAAAGCGGCTTCCGCGATCGGGCCGGTGAAATGCGGAATCATGCCGACATAATGGATCTCGGCCAGCGCCACGATCTTCATGAACTCGCTGATGCCGCCGACATTGGGCAGGGTGACACGGGCATAGTCGATCAGCTGGCGCTCAATCAGCTTGTTGACGTCCCATTTGTAGCCGAACTGCTCGCCCACCGCGATCGGAAGCTTGGTGTGCTGGCGCATGGTCTCATAGGCGTCGACATTCTCGCTGCGGATCAGGTCCTCGCAGAAATAGGGCGCGAGCTGGGCATCCTCAATCATCTGGCACAGGCGCATGGCGTCGGGCGGGTCCAGCTCGGTGTGGAAATCCAGCGCCCAGCCGCCATCGCCGGCCGCCTTCTGCATGGCGGCGCAGTCCTCATACATCCGCCGCACCAGGGCGAAGCGGTCCACCTCGCGGCCGCCGCCGATATCGGCGGCGCTGCGATAAACCCGAAAGCCGGCATCGCGGCAGGCGCGCGCGGTGTCGCCGATGCTGGCGCCGGCGCTGGGGCGTGGGAATGCCGTGGCATAGAGTTCGACATAATCGCGCGACTTGCCGCCCAGCAATTGCCATACCGGCCAGCCCGCCGCCTTGCCCTTAAGGTCCCACAGCGCCAGGTCCAGCGCGCCCAGGGAATGAATCTTTTCCCGCCCTGCGGGATAGAAATAGCCGCGCATCATGCGCTGCCACATATTTTCGCTGCGCAGCGCATCCTGCCCGATCAGCATGGCGGCGCATTCCTCCATGGTGCGGGGCTCGCCGCCTTCGCCGATGCCCTTGAGGCCGCTTTCGGTTTCGATGATCACCACATTGGTGGATTGGTTGACCATCGGCTGGCCCTGGCGGCCTTGGGCATCGCCCGGATTGGCGTAATAGCGGATCACCTTGATCTTGTCGGCACCCAGGCCCAGCGCGTCGGCCGAAGGCGTCAGCCACAGCGCGGCGCCGCCGGCACAGCCCAGATGTGCCAGCGTGCGCCGGCGATTCCACAATGTCATGAGAGGCTCCCTGATGGGCCGGTTGCGCGCCGGCCGTCTATTTCGCCATGTTGCGCAACTTGGATGCGGTGGCGCATTCCTGCATCACTGTGAAGTAGTTCTGCACGCTTTGTGATCCGGCGATGAAGGGATTGTCTTCGCCCACTTCGCGCTTCACGCCCACCAGCCGCGCCTTAGTATAGGCATTGTCATATTCGCTATGGTTGGAGAGGATCACCGAGGCGCCGGCGGCCGCCGCCGCCTGGGCCAGGCGCTTTTGGGAATCGATATATTCGTCCCAGCGTTTGGCGTCACTGCCGAAGGCGCCGGTCAGGGTGCCGCCGGAATAGGCCACCATCACCGTCTTGCCCTTGTCCTTGACCGGGAAGATATAAGACAGGGTGCCAGGGGTGTGGCCCGGTGTGAAGACGATGTCCACCGCGGTGTCGCCCAAGGTGACCTTGGTGCCTTCAGGTCCCACTGCAATGTCGCCCGGCCCGCGCACCGGCACGCCGCCCGCCACATCGGGGGCGCGTTTCAAGGTGGCATCCCAGTCGGGGCCGCCCATCACGACCTTGGCGCCGAATTTGCTCTGCAGGGTGGCGACGCCCTGGTCATGGTCGCCATGAGCATGGCTGAGGATGACATATTTGATGTCCCTGGGGCTCAGATGCAGCTTGGTCAGGCCATCCAGGATCTCCGGCTGCGTCGC
The DNA here is from genome assembly GCA_019508105.1 of Alphaproteobacteria bacterium. Classification (GTDB taxonomy): domain Bacteria; phylum Pseudomonadota; class Alphaproteobacteria; order Micropepsales; family Micropepsaceae; genus Rhizomicrobium. The sequence goes on along the minus strand of JAEKMB010000221.1, from coordinate 2,306 downwards.
CCAGGCGAAGTTGGTGTCGATGATGATCAGTCCGGCGCTGGTTTTCAGCGCCCAGGAGGAATGTTGCCGCGTGCCCAGCCAATAAAGATTGTCGAATACCTGATAGGGCGAGGCGTACCAGATTCCCCGGTCGGGCGCGGGCCGCGGAATCAGTAGCGCGGCGCCGCCGCGCGGGCCGCCCGGCAAGGGCGTGGGGAAGCAGAGATTGACGAAGGTGGCGCGATAATCGAGGCCGGCGGCGGTCTTGGCCGCGGCGATATGGCTGTCGATTTCGCCGAGGGGTGTTTGCGCGGTTGCCGGTATGGCGATGGCCGCGGCAAGCACGGTGAAAAGAGCATATGCTTTCATGGCAGCCTCCCCCTTTGTTATTGCTCAGACAATAACAGTGTCCGGTGGCGATCTGAAGGGCGTCCGTGACCTTCCCAAAGCGATCAGTTGCCGGGCGGGCCCTTGGCAAACAGGGCCTCGAGTTCGGCCTGGTCGATCTTGCCGTCCTTGTTGGTGTCGGCCTCGTCCGGGAATGGGATGGGGGCGGGGCTGGCCGCCCATTCCGCCCTGTCGATAGCCTTGTCACCATTCTTGTCATCATTGGCGATGATCTCGGACGGGCTGGGCTGGGCCAAAGCGGCGGACATGGCGGCCGGCATCAGCAGGGCCGCAAGGAGCAAAACTCTCTTCATGACTTCTCCTGGATATCCAAAATGAATGGTTAAATGCCGCGCTAAAATGCTGCGCATACCCATATAAGCCACGGCGCCGGATCAGTCTAACACGATGAATCGCTGTGTTAAGGCGGCATGCCGCCAATGCGGGCCCGTGTAGGCCATCCCCATCCTCAAACAGTATTTGCCTAAAATGCACAGGGCCCGGTTTACCGGCAAAAAATAGAACACGCCTAAAGTGGGATTCAATATTTCCGCAACCGATGGAACGCATGATCCCCATTGTTCGCCAAGCCAAAATAGCTGCAGCCGTCATCGCCGCGACCCTTGCCATCTGGTCGGCAGCGGGTCCGGCGCGCGCCATGTTGCGCCGGGGGATGCAAACCGCATTATCGGCGAACTGCAAAAAGCCAAGCCCAGGCGGCTGATCCAGTCCCTCGTGGAAAAAGCGCCGTCCTCCAGTTTCGATCCGCGGCAATGGCTGTGGGTGGAGGTGGAGAGCAGCGGCGGGGATCTCGAAGAAAGCATGAAGCTGGGACGGTACCTGCGTTCCGCCAACGCCTTGATCACCACCAGGCAAATCTGCACCAGCGCCTGTGTCTTCCTTTTGGCCGGCGCTGTCGAACGTGTCGACCTGGCCGACGCAGCCGGTCGTATCGGCATTCACAGGCCCTATTTCACCGATGCGAGAAATCATAGCGAAGCGGATTTGAGCGAATACTTCACGACATTGCACAAGGAATTGCTGTCCTACCTTGAGGAAATGCATGTCGGAACGTTCCTGGCGAATATGATGTTCGCCGTGCCGCCGGAGCAGATGAAATTCCTGACGGTGGAACAAATCGCAGAAGCCTTCCCGCAAAAAGATCCGGCCTGGGATGAGGTCACCGTGGCACGCCGCGCCAGCCTTTATGGCATGAACAGCCTGACCTACCGGGCGCAATGGGTGCAACAGCTCTCGGAATGCAGTTCGCGGGCGCTGATCCAGGCCACCAGCTTGGACCATGCCAACTGCATACCCAGCCAGGCGGTGGCCAAGAGCCCGATCTTTATTGACGAGTTCGCCGCGCCTCCCCTGCTGTTTTCCGGCCAATGCTCGCAAATGCCTGACCTGTCCGTTCACAGGTCCGGCAATGGTGACTTTTTGACCTGCGTGGCCGCGTCCGCGGTGACGCTTAGCCGGGTAGCATTTTCGCCTCCTTTTTGAAGCCAAAATTGCCGATTGATGGCGTCCGCGTCCTGCGCATTCCCGGAACCCAATCGAGAGCCGCGCCCAAGGCACCAAAGACCGTGCGGCACGTTTTCTGCTGAGGAGTTCCATCCCCAGAAGGAGACAAAAATGGCTTCCAAGACGTACGAGCAGGTCAAGCAGAACCGCCAGCCGGCACGGACCACAGAGCCATCCACCCTGCGCAGCGCCGATAAATCCGCGCGCCAGAGCGAGTTCGCGGTCAGCGAGCATGGCATGAACCAGGAGAGCGAGCACAACAAACACAATCATGCCCCCAAAGGCGCGCCGAAACACTGACGCGATGCCGCGCTGCTATCTTTTCGATCTGGACGGCACCCTGGCGGACTGCACCCATCGGCTTCACCACATCAAAAGCACGCGCAAGAACTGGAAAGCGTTTTTTTCGGCCTGCG
>JAEKMB010000067.1 GCA_019508105.1 Alphaproteobacteria bacterium | reverse complement strand
GCGCTGATCACCGGCGGTGACAGCGGCATCGGGCGCGCCGTCGCGGTGCTGTTCGCGCGCGAAGGCGCCGACATCGCCATCGTCTATCTCAGCGAGCATGCCGACGCCGAACGCACCCGCGAAGCGGTGGAGCGGGAAGGCCGGCGCTGCATCCTGATTGCCGGCGATGTCAGCAAACGCACCTTCTGCGCCAGGGCGGTCAAGCGTACCGTCAAGGAATTGGGCGGCCTCAATGTGCTGGTCAACAATTCCGCCTTCCAGCTCCATGTCGCGCGCTTCGAGGACCTGACGGAAGCGCATTTCGACAAGACCATGAAGACCAACCTGTACGGCTATTTCCACATGGCGCAGGCGGCGGCGGAAGAGATGACCAATGGCGATGCCATCATCAACAGCGGATCGGTCACCGGCCTGCAGGGCAACAAGGATCTGCTGGATTATTCCGCCACCAAGGGTGGCATCCATGCCTTTACCCGCAGCCTGGGGACGCATCTGGCGCCACGCGGCATTCGGGTCAATGCCGTGGCGCCGGGGCCGGTCTGGACGCCGCTCAATCCCGCGGACAAGGAGGCCAAGGATGTCTCCGAGTTCGGCGCCGATACGGTAATGAAACGCCCGGCCCAGCCCGAGGAGATCGCGCCGGCCTATGTGTTTCTGGCCAGCCCGCAATGTTCGAGTTACATCACCGGCGAAATCCTGCCCATCATCGGCGGCTATAGCGGAGGCTAGCAGCGACGCCGTGACCTGAGACGGAGCCGCTCCATCCTGCTATAAAAGTGCGGGTTGTGTGGGGGTGGGTGATGGACCGGCGGCATCTGTTGAAGAATTCGCTCGCGCTGGGCGGGGTTTTCGGATTGGGCGGCTGCGCCGCCACGCCTGTGCCGCCCGCGCCGCCTGCGCCCCAACCGGTTTCCACGCCCCCCCTGATGGACCGCCCGCCGGTACTGGCCGCGGTCCGCGCCCATCCCGACCGCTTCTTCGACTTTAAAGTGTGCCTGCGCCCGTTCCGCACCAAGGGTCCAAACCTGGATGTGGAACAGATCGGCGACGCCATGGTGGTGCATAATTACGGCCATGGCGGCTCAGGCTGGTCGCTGTCCTGGGGATCGGCCGAGATGGCGGTGCAGAAGGCGCTGGTCCGCAGCCCCAGGGAGATTGCGGTGATCGGCAGCGGCATCGTTGGCCTGACCTCGGCCATCACCGCTCAGCGCGCCGGCGCCCAGGTCACCATCTATACCCGTGAGCTGCTGCCGCGCACCCGCTCGGTGCGCGCCAACGGAAGCTGGACACCCGATTCGCGCATCGCCCTGACATCGGAAGCGCCGGCCAATTTCGGCGACACCTGGGAACAGATGGCGCGCATCTCCTGGAAGAATTTCCGCCCCTATCTCGGCATGGCCGGTAACCCGATCGCCTTTGCCGACCATTACTACCTGACCGACGCGCCGCGCGGCACGCCCCAGCCGGTGGATGCCACCGTGCCGCCCTTGCCGCCGCCGAGCTGGACCGGCGCGCCCACCTCCGGCGAGGATTTCGCCAAGTATAGCGACCGCATCCGGGACATCACCTCCCATCCGCAAGTGTTGACGCCGGACATTAATCCCTTCCCGGTCAAATATGCTTCGCGCTCGACCAACCTGTTTTTCAACTTCACCGAATATGGCCATCTGCTGACGACGGAGTTTTTTGCCCGCGGCGGCAAGATCGTGATGCGCGATTTTCATTCTCCGGCGGAACTGGCGCATCTGCCGCAGAAGGTGGTGATCAACTGTCCGGGCTTTGCGGCGCGTGACTGGTGGAAGGACAAGGCGATGGTGCCGGTTCGCGGGCAAACCGGCTGGCTGATACCGCAGCCGGAAGTCAATTACGGCCTGACCTATCGCAATGTCCAGATCCTGTCCAAGAGCGACGGCATCATGGTGATCGCGCTCGAGAATGGCGAACTCAAGGGCTACAACAACAGCGATGAGAGCGTGAACCGCGCCGAATCCGAACGCGCCGTGAAGGTGATCGAGGATCTGTTCGCGCGCTTTCCCGTCAACCCGGCCTGAGGCAACAATGCGCAAAATCATTCTGGGTCTTGGTTTGATGTTGATGGCGCAGGGCGCCGAGGCGCGCTCGGTCCATACCCAATCCATATGGGGCGGCGCCTATACCGAAGACCAGGCGGCGCGGGGCGCCACAGCCTACCAGCAGAATTGTGCCCGCTGCCATGGCGCCAATCTGGCCGGCACCTTCGAGATTCCGCCGCTGGTGGGCCGCTTTGTGCCTTACTGGTCGGGCAGCACCCTGGATGTGCTGGTGGATTACATCAGCCGGGCGATGCCGCTGGGCCGTCCCGGTTCGCTGAGCCCGGCCACCAATGCCGACATCACTGCTTTCATTCTCAAGCGCAACGGCTTTCCGGCCGGACAAAAAGAACTGGGCATGTCGGCTGATGAGCAGAAGACTATCAGCTTCGATGCCACACCAAACAAGAAGCGCGTTAAAGCGCACTAACAGGGGATTGTCATGATTGCAGCCAGGAAGCTTTTCGCCGCGACACTGTTGTTTGCCGCCGTGCCGGTGTTGGCCAGTTTTGCGCAAGGCTCAGGCGAGGTGGACCTCTTGATCAAGGGCGGCCAGGTGATTGACGGCAGCGGCGGCCCGCGCATGCAGGAAGACGTGGCCATCACCGGCGACAGGATCGTGTATGTCGGGCGTGCACCGGTGAAGGCGAAAAAGGTGATTGATGCCAGCGGGCAGGTAGTGACCCCCGGCTTCATCGACATGCACAGCCATTCGGAATTCGGCCTGGCCTTTGACGGGCGCGGCCTCTCCAAGGTCACCCAAGGCATCACCACCGAACTGATGGGCGAACATCTGTCGGCCGGCCCGGTGCTGGGCCCCGCGGTGGACGATCCCATGATGGTGACGCCGCCGGTGAAACGCACCTGGACCACCCTGGGGGGCTTTTTCTCCTATCTGGAGAAGAAAGGCATCGGCCCCAATGTCGTGTCCTATGTCGGCGCCGGGCAAGTACGCGCCTCGGTGATGGGCTATGAGGATCGCCAGCCGACACCAGCGGAAATGGAAAAGATCAAGGGCCTGATCCGCCAGGGCATGGAGGAGGGGGCAGCCGGCCTCTCCGCCGGGCTTTATTACCTGCCCAATTCCTTCTTCAACACCGCCCAGATGATCGAGCTGGCAAAGGTCGCCGCCGGCTATGGCGGCATCTACACCGTGCATATGCGCCCCGGCCCCGGCCTGTCGGGCCTGGAAGAAACCATCGCCATCGCCAGGGGCGCGCATATTCCGGTGGAAATCCTGCATGTCGGCGGCAGCATCGCCGGAAACCCCGACTTCGCACCCATGATCGAGAAAGCGCGGGCCGAAGGCGTGGACGTCACCGCCAACGCCTATCCCTACACCATCGGCTGGACCTATGTGCGCCAGCTTTTGCCGGTATGGGCGCAGATCGGCGACGCGGCCGCCATCACGGCGCGGCTGAAAGACCCGGCGAACCGCGCCCGCGTGGTCAAGGAGCTGCAGCAGAATCCGGGCCAGTACAAGGACTATCATTTCAGCTCCGCCAACCTGAAATATGACGGCTACACCATGCAGCAGGTGGCGGACCGCACCCATATTTCGCCGGAAGAAGCGATGGTGGATTTCCTGGTGGAGCAGAAAGCGGAAGGCTTCCATATCGGGCCGCCCAATCCGGCCCGCGAACAGGCGGTGGCGGAGTCCTTCAAATATCCCTGGGTGGATATCGGCTCCGACGGCATCGCCCTGCCGGCCGGGGTGCATACCTCCTTCGGCCGCCCGCATCCGCGTTCCTTCGGCAGCCATGCCCGCATCCTGGCGGATGTGGTGCGCAACCGGCACGTGATCTCGCTGGAGGAAGCGGTGCGCAAGCTGTCGTCCCAGGCCGCCAACCGGCTGAGCCTGCATGACCGCGGATTGTTGCGCGCCGGCATGAAGGCGGACGTGGTGGTGTTCAATCCCGACACGGTGCAAGACACCGCCACCTATGACCATCCCGATCAGTACGCCACCGGCATTTCCTGGGTGCTGGTCAATGGCAAGGCCGTGGTGGCCGATAGCAAGCCCACCAATGCCACACCCGGGCGGGTGCTGCGCGGGCCCGGTTACAAGCCCGGCACGCCCTGATGCGCCGCAGCGCGTTGGGTTAGGC
>JAEKMB010000066.1 GCA_019508105.1 Alphaproteobacteria bacterium | reverse complement strand
AATAGGCACTGTCCAGGCCCAGAAGCGGCTTGGGCGCAGGTGTGCCGGCCGCCTCTTCCATGCGGGCGAAGGGCATGTTGGTGACCTGCACCTGGTCGCCGCGCGCCGCATCAAAGCCCATGGCGGATTTCACCAGCGCCGTGATCTTGGCCATTTCCTCAGGCGTGCGCGCCTTGTAAGCGGCGGCGGTATCGCCTGAACCATCCACCACCACCGCCACCGACAGCTTCTTGACATCGCCGCCGTCTACCGTGGAGGTCGTGACCTTCTTGGAGATTTCGTAATTGGTGGTTTCCTCAGTGCGGCCGGAAACATCCTTGGCCGCGTCGGCGGTGCCGCTGGCGCCGCCGCCCGGCAGAGCGTTGGCCACCGAGACGGCTGCGCCGCCGGCGCTCCCGCTGGTGTTGCTGGCATTCTGCTCCACGGTCTGGGTGGAGCGCACCACCTTGGATTCCGGATCATAGGATTCGCTGGTGGTCTGGGTGTGGTTGTAATTAATGTCGGCCGCGACCTGGACCTGGACATGGCCGGTGCCGACGATCGAGGTGACGATGGCTTCGACCCGCTGGCGCAGGCTGTTCTCGTAATTGGTGGTGTCTTCGTCCTGGTTGCGGGCCAGGGCGTCGGGGCCGGACTTGTCGTCGCCGCCCGCCAAGAGGTTGCCGCGATCGTCCACGATGGCGACCCGGTCGGCGGAAAGGCTCGACACCGCGGCGGCCACGAGATGCTGGATGGCCTGGACCTGGCCGCGGTCCAGCCGGCCGGCGGTCTTCAGCACCACGGAGGCGCTGGGTTTTTGGTCGTCGCGGGCGAAGACCTGGCGTTCGGGCACCACCAAATGCACCCGGGCCGCCTGGATACCCTCGATGGTCTGCATCGAGCGCGACAGCTCGCCTTCCAAGGCGCGCTGGTGATTGATGTTCTGCACAAAGGCGGTGGTGCCGAAGGCGTCCGACTTGTCGAAGATCTCATAGCCCACGCCCGCGGCGGGCAGATTGTCCTGGGCCAGCGCCATGCGCAGCTTGGTGACCTGGTCGGCCGGCACCAGGATGGTGCCGCCGTCCTTGACGTCATACTTGACGGCCATGCCGTCCAGCTTGCCGGTGACGGCGGCGGCGTCGCGCGACTCCAGGCCGGAAAAGAGGATGGTCTTGGGCGGCTCGGTGATGGCGCCCGCGATATAAAGGAAGAAGGCGGTGAGAACGGCGGCCACACCGGCCATCACGCCGAACCGGGCTGCACCAACCGTTTTGAGAAACTCGGGCAAGATGTCCTCCTCGAAGAGCGGCGGAAAATGTTCCGTCCGTTCTGCTAGGCAAACATTGCCGCCTGTAGGGTAAAATTAGGCTTAAGGGAAAAGCTGCGGGCGCATTGTCGCACGCGCTATTTTGCTTAACCTGTCGTTTACGACTTCCCTAACGATTCATTACGCGCTTTGGAATGCGCTTTATTTGAACTGGATCCCCTTCCCTCGCATCGCTGCGCGATGCTCGCCGGGGATAACCGCTACGCGGTCAATTGCGATACTGCTGCACGCGCGTGGCGCGCAGCCCCGCCAGACCGAAACGGTCGATGGCGTGCTGCCAGGCAAGGAATTCCTCGACCGTCAGCGTGTAACGCTTGCAGGCATCATCCAGGCTCAGCAGGCCGCCGCGCACCGCGGCAACGACCTCGGCCTTGCGGCGGATAACCCAGCGGCGCGTCGAAGGCGGCGGCAGATCGGCGAGCGTCAGCGGTGACCCATCGGGCCCGATGACATAGCTCACGCGTCCTTTGCGCTCTTCCATTTGAAAACTCCCGACACTGTCCACGGCCAAACTACTCGCGCCCCCGTTTAGAAAGGGCCAAGAGACGTGGTAAACGAACCCATAAAAGCTTCACTCAACTCTTCGCCAAAATTGTGGGAAAGGCCTATTTTACGGGCCTTTCCCACTCATCTTAGTTTGTCGGCAACTGTTCCAACTGCTGCAACATCTGATCGGCGGTGGTGATGATGCGCGCCGAGGCGGAATAAGCGCGCTGGGTGGTAATCAGATTGGTGAACTCGGTGGCCAGATCGACGGTCGAGGCTTCCAGGGAATTGGCATTGACGCCGCCGGCCGCGCCGGTATTGGCCAGATTGACGCTGGCCGCACCCGAGCCCCTGGTGGCGACATAGGCGTTGCCGTTCACCTGCCCCAGTCCGTCGGGACTGGTGAAGGTCGCGATCGGGATTTTATAGACTGCCTGCGACAGACCGTTGGAGAACAGCGCCGTCACGGTGCCGTCCTTGGCGACCGTCACGCCGGTGACGTTGCCGAAGGACGAACCGTCGGGCGAAGTGCCGTTCAAGGTCGAAGCGGTGTCAAACTGGGTAAGGCCGGACGTGCCGCCGACGGCGCCGAGGTTGACCGCAATTGCCTGACTGGCCAGGCCGGTGGACGCCGCCCACGGGATCGTCAGGGCGAAGGACCCCGAAGCCGGCGCCGCACCATTGACGTTCTTCAGCGTGCCGTCGGAGTTGAACGTCACCGTGCCGGTGCCGATCGGGTTGGCGCTGGACAGGTTGCCGGCCGCACCGGCATAGGCCGCTTCATAGGCCCAGGTGTTGGCGGCGGTCTTGACGAAGGAGAAAGTGACCGGCTGGCTGCCGCCCTGGCTGTCATAGACATTGATGGTGCGCTGGAAATCCGGCGTCACCGCACCGGAGGTCATCTGGCCGGTGACATAACCCGGCACCGTGGTGGCGCTGGCCTGCAGGTTGGCCTGGATGCCGAGATTGGCGGTGGCCTGGGCCTTGCCCGACAGGCTGGTGATATTGATCAGGCTCAAGGCGCTGGAGCTGGTGGGAATATTGCCCTGCGAATCCAGCTTGTAGCCCAGCAGATAGAGACCGGCGGCGTTCTTCAGATTGCCGAGCTCATCAGGGGTGAAGCTGCCGGCCCGGGTATATTCCTGGGTCGCGCCGGGGTTGGGGGTGGTGGCGACGACAAAAAAGCCGGCGCCGGTGATGGCCAGATCCGTGGGCGAAGAGGTCGTGGTCGGCAAGCCCTGGGTGGTAACATCCTGGCTGATCACCGCGCTGACGCCGGCCGAGGAATTGCCCGCCTGGCCGGAGGCGTTGAGAAAGGTCTGGAAGTTGACCGTCTGGTTCTTGTAACCGACGGTGTTGACGTTGGCGATGTTGGACGAGGAGGCCGACAGCGCCTGGCTGTTGGCGGCGAGGCCCGCAACGCCGATATTCAGTGCTCCATACAAGCTCATTTTACGTTTCCTTCAGGGCAGACGGAGGTATTCGACCGTGTCCGCTTGAGGTTTGGCGCCGCTTCTCGGCACCGGTGGTGAAAAATCTGCAAAAATCAGTTGGAGATCGCGGCGATGTCGCCGGGACTCACTTCCATGTTTCCAATGATCAGTTTCGGCGTGCCGCCGGTGAGGTCGATCTGGCTGACGGTGCCGGCGCTGGCGACCGAGCTGGTGACGCTGCCGCCGCCAGTCCCTATGGCCGCGACCTTCAGCTGATAGGTGCCGTCTGCCAGCTGATTGCCGTTATTGTCCTTGCCGTCCCAGGCGAAGCTGTGATTGCCCGAAGCGGTTTCGCCGGCGCCGGCATAGACGGTCTTGCCGTTGGCGTCGGTGATGGAGATCTGGGTGCTGGCGGCGGCGGTGGCCAGGTTGTAGGTCCAGTTGGCGGCGCCGCCGTTAAGCGAGGCATTGCCGTTGGTGATCGAAACCCTCTTGCCCAGATAGCCGGTGGTGACGGCGGCGGCATTGCTGCTGCCCTGCGAGATCAGGGTCTTGAGATTGGCGTTGGAATCGATCTGCTGTTCGACCTGGCTGTACATCACCAGTTGCTGGGTGAAGGCATTGGAATCCATGGGACTGGTGGGGTCCTGGTTCTTCAGCTGGGTGGTCAGCAGGGTGAGAAAGGTCGAGAAATTGCCCGACAGCTGCTTCATCGAATCCGGCGTGGCGGCGGGAAGGGCTGTCGAAGAGGTGGGCGTGATGGTCATTGGCGTGATCCTTTAAACCCGGATGTCCAGCCGTCCATCGAGCGGGCCGCGAATGGCGGTGCCGGCGATAGTGGCATCGAGGCTGATGGTGGCGGTGGCTGAAAAGGCGCGCGATGCGCCGCGATCGTGATTGCCGGCGCCGCCGTCATGGGTTTGCTGGCGCAGCGAAAAATTCAGGCCGTCCTG
>JAEKMB010000065.1 GCA_019508105.1 Alphaproteobacteria bacterium | reverse complement strand
ATTGCGTTGCTGCCATGGCAACCGGCGCAATTGTCATCGAACAGGATCTTTCCCTGATGCACCACCGCGGGGGACACCTTCACTGTGATGGCCGGCACAGGCGGAGGGCCCTTGTGCCCAAAGGCCGGCGGTTTGAAAGCGGCCGTGCCGCCCAAAGTGAAGGTGAGCATCCTGCCGTAACCCGGTTTGACCGGCCCCCAGCCGGGATCGTTGCCCAGGCCGTCGGGTCCGCCCCATCCCGCAAGCACGGAGACATATTGGATGCCGTCCACCTGGTAGGTCACCGGCGGCGCCATGATTCCGGTGCCGGCATCGAAGCTCCAAAGCTGCTTGCCGTCGGTGGCGCGATAGGCGGCCAGGATGCCATCGGCGCGGCCCTGAAATACCAGGTTGCCGGCCGTGGCCAGAACACCGCCGCCGACCGCCACGGGATACTTGGCGCTCCAGACGGCGCGCTGTTTCACCGGGTCCCAGGCTAGCAATGTCCCTGTGGGGTTCGGCATGGCCGCCAGCCTGGCATTGAGCGGGCCGTCATAAAGGGCATCCCTTCCGAGATTGTTCCTGTCCGGATTATATTTCCATTTTGCGTCGGGGACGTGCAGGGACTGTGTGCCGGTCTTGGCCGGCAGATAGACCAGCCCGGTGGCCGGACTGTACGCCATGGGATTCCAATTGTGTGCGCCATCGGGCGCGGGCGAAACGATGGCGGGCTTTTCGCTGATGGACTTCACTTCGATGGGACGGCCGGTTTTGGGGTCAAGACCGGTGGCCCAGGTGATGCCGGTCACGAACGGCTTGCCGGAGAGGAATTCTCCCGTCGCCCGGTCAAGAACATAAAAGAAGCCATTCTTGTTGGCCTGCATGATGACTTTTCGCGTGCGTCCGCCGATGGGCAGGTCCGCCTGAACCAGGGGTTGGGTTGAATCGAAGTCCCAATTGTCCCCCGGGGTGGTCTGAAAGTGCCAGGCCAGTTCGCCATTGCCGGCCTGCACCGCAAGGATCGAGGCGGTGTAGAGGCTTTCACCGCTGCCGCCGCGCAATGCGCGGTACCAGGCGGTGGGGTTGCCGGTCCCGAAATAGAGCAGGTCCAGAGACGGGTCATAGACAATCCCCTCCCAGGCGGTGCCGCCGCCGCCCAACTTCCACCATTGGCCGCTCCAGGTCTTGGCGGCAACTTCCATGGCCTTGGATTCGAAGCCTTTGGCGGGATCTCCGGGCACGGTGTAAAAGCGCCAGGCCATCTTGCCGGTCTCTGCGTCAAACGCAGAGATATAGCCGCGTACGCCATACTCGGCGCCGGCGTTGCCGATGATCACTTTGCCCCCGGCAATGCGGGGCGCGCCGGTAATGGCATAGGGCTTGGCGCTATCGGCGGTGGAGACATCCCACACCGGCGACCCGTTGCGCTCGTCCAGGGCGATCAGGCGGCCATCGAGCGTGCCCACATAGACCTTGCCGTGATAAAGGGCGACGCCGCGGTTCACCACATCGCAGCAGATGAAGTAGGCGCGTGAGCGCGGCACCTTGGGATCGTAAGTCCAGCGGATGTTGCCGGTTTTGGCGTCGATGGCATACACCACACTCCAGTTTCCGGTGGTGAAGATGATTCCGTCCTTCACCAGCGGCGAGGCTTCCAGCCCGCGGGTGGTGCCGAACTCGCGGTTCCAGGCCAGCCCCAATTTTCCAATGGAATGTTCGTTGATCTGATTGAGCGGACTGAAGCGATGGTCGTCATAGGTGCGCCCATACATCAGCCAGTTGCCGGTGTCCCGGTCCGTGCTTCGGAGGGCGGCGTCATCAAGGGGCGCGGTGCGCCCGCTGGAGGCGAGAAGGAGAGCGGGAAACATCGCGCAGGCAATCAAGCTGTGCTTCAACATGGCGATAACTCCCAAGTGTGAATGGCAGCGTCAAAGTTGATACGATGATGCACCGGCGCGGCTCAGCAACACTCACGACCAGTTCGGCAGGTTTATTCCCCAGGCGCGGCGTTGTTTGACGCCTATTTTGTTCATCATTTAGGCATAGCCGGACGCCAGGGGCAATGTCTGCTATTATGATCCCATTCGATCAACCTGGCGGGGGCTCGTAATGAGGCATGTTCTGGAGTGGTGCGCGCGCATTGGGCTGATCGCCGGCCTTGCCGCGGCGCCCGCCGCGGCGCAGCAGGCGGGCTCCCGGCAATTGCCCGCCCGGACCATCCCGGTGCCGCAAACGGCAAGTCCCGAGATGCAGGCGATCATTGCGCGGCCGCTCAACCCGATCTGGAATGTCGTTCCCAAGACCGCGGCGGAATGGAAGGCACTGGTGGCCGCGAACGCCGCCGAAACCATCGCCACCCTGCCCGCGATGATTTCGGCCCTGCATGTCAAGGTCGAGCCGGCCACCATCGCGGCCGTGAAAACCTATGTCGTCACGCCGGAGGTCATGGCGCCCGCCAACCGCAACCGTGTGCTGCTCTATTTCCACGGCGGCGGATTTGTTTTGCGTCCGGGCGAGGCCGGCCTGGCGGAGGCGATTGAACTGGCCGGTTTCGGCCACTTCAAGGTCATCTCGGTGGATTACCGGATGGCGCCGGACTTCCCGTTTCCCGCCGCAATGGACGATGCGATGGCGGTCTATCGCGAGACCCTGAAGACGACCAAGGCCAGGAATATCGGTATTTTCGGGACCTCGGCCGGCGGCAGCATAACTCTGGCGATGGTGCTGCGCGCCAGGACGGAAGGATTGCCGCTGCCGGGCGCCATCGCACCGGGCACGCCCTGGTCCGATATGACAAAGACAGGAGACAGCTATTTCACCAATGACGGAATCGACAATGTGCTGGTTTCGGAAGATGGCTTCTGGGGGGCGGCGGCGCTGTTGTATGCGAACGGGCATGACCTCAAGGACCCCCAGCTTTCGCCGGTCTATGGCGACCTGCATGGTTTTCCGCCCACCATCCTGACCTCGGGCACGCGCGATCTGTTCCTCTCCAACACTGTGCGGGTCCATCGCAAGCTGCGCCAGGCCGGGGTGGAGGCGCAGCTGCAGGTGTTCGAAGGCCTGTCGCACGCGCAGTATTACAGGGACATCAATGCGCCTGAGACCATTGACTATAATAACGAGATCGCCCGGTTTTTTGACCAGCATCTCGGCCGCTGAGTTGAATGGCGCACTGCGCCAAAGCAAAGGATGGCGGGCCTACTGAAGGTTGACGGCGAAGTCGGCGTTGCCGCCGGAGAGGATCAGCGCCACGATTTTGCCGCGCGCGTCGGTTTTGCCCGCCAGCAGCGCCGCCAAGGCGGCGGCCCCGCCCGGCTCCGCCAAGAGCTTGAGCTCGCGGGCAGCGAAGGCCATGGCCTGCTTGAGCTCGTCATCGCTGACCGCCAGGCCGGGCGCCAGCAGGTCCTTGGCCAGTTCGAACACGATGGCGCCCGGGGTCGGCGCCATCAGGGCGTCAGCGATGGAGAGTGCGCCGCCCGGCGCCTTGACGCGATGGCCAGCCTCCAGGGAGCGCTTCATGCCGTCGAAATTTTCCGGCTCAACGCTGCGGACGTTCGCCCGAACACCGGCGCCCTTTAATGCCAAGGCCACGCCGCTCACCAACCCACCGCCGCTGCAAGGCGCCAAAACCTCGTCCAGCGTGACGCCGAAGCGCGTCACATCTTCGGCAATCTCCAGGCCCGCCGTGCCCTGCCCGGCGATGATGCCGGCATCGTCGAACGGCTTGACAAGGACGGCCTGGCGCTCGGCGCAGATCGCCGCGGCAATGGCCTCGCGGTCGTCGCGCAGCCGGTCATATTCCACAATGGTCGCGCCATACGCACGGGTGCCCTCCATCTTGGGACGCGGCGCATCGGACGGCATCACGATCACGGCCGGCATGCCGAACACTTTTGCCGCCGCCGCCACGCCCTGGGCATGGTTGCCGGAAGAAAACGCCACCACGCCATTGGAGCGGGCGTCCTGTGGGATCATCGCCAGCCGGTTGCAGGCGCCGCGAAACTTGAAGGAGCCGGTGCGCTGCAGGGTTTCCAGTTTCAGGAACACGCGGGCGCCGGTCAGGGCGTTCAAGGCCGGCGCCTCCACCAGCGGGGTGCGCACCGCATGGGGGGCGATGCGGGCGGCGGCGGCCTGGACGTCTTCAAAGGTCGGGACCATGGCGCTAATGCAATTCCCTCAGTTGCGCGACACGATAGACGA
>JAEKMB010000064.1 GCA_019508105.1 Alphaproteobacteria bacterium | reverse complement strand
ATTTGCGGGTCTATCTGGTCTCTTGTGTAATACCTATCGTGCTTTTCGATCAATTGGTCGTTGATGCGAATTGCTTTTTCATCAATTTTTCTGCGCGCGTCCGAAAGTGATGTCGCAAGTTTCGATCCTTTGACAAGGGCAGCCGCAGTTCGTTCGGCGAATCGGTCACCGCTGGAAACGTCGCCGGTTTCCCAATCCCATTCGACGACCGGCAACCCTTCCGCCGATGCGCCTTCCTCGAAGGCGCGGCGCGCCGTGTCGGCGGCTTTGTCGGCGGCCTCGCGGCCATGCAGGATGGCGGTGGCTTCGGTCGCCAGCACCTTCTTGGCGTCGTTCAGTTCGGCGCCCTCAAGTTTTTCCAGCCGCGCGATTGCCGCTTCGGGCAGATCGGTGAACAGCCGCAGGAAGCGGCCGACATCGCGATCCTCGGTGTTGCGCCAGAATTGCCAATAATCATAAGGCGAGACGCGATCAGCATTCAGCCACACAGCGCCGGCGGCGGTTTTGCCCATCTTGGCGCCGGAAGCGGTGGTGATCAGCGGCGTGGTCAGGCCGAACAGTTGCGCAGCTTCCATGCGCCGGCCCAGTTCGATGCCGGAAACGACATTGCCCCATTGATCCGAGCCGGAGGATTGCAGCTTGCAGCCGTAGCGCTTGTAAAGCTGGACAAAGTCATAGGCCTGCATGATGGAGTAGTTGAATTCCAGGAAGGATAGCGGCTGGTCGCGGTCCAGCCGCAGCTTGACGCTGTCCATGGTCAGCATGCGGTTGACGGAGAAGTGGCGGCCGACATCGCGCAGGAAGGGAATGTAATCCAGCCTGTCCAGCCACTCGGCATTGTCCACCAGAATGGCGTCGCCGGGACCGTCGCCGAATTTCAGCAGATGGCGGATGCCGCCCAGGATGCTTTGCTTGTTGGCTTCGATCTGTTCGGGCGACAGGATCAGCCGCGTTTCGTCCTTGCCGGAGGGATCGCCGGCCTTGGTGGTGCCGCCGCCCATCAGCAGGATGGGGCGGTGTCCCGCCTGTTGCAGGCGGCGCAAGGTCATCAACTGCACCAGGCTGCCGACATGCAGAGAATCGGCGGTGCAATCGAAGCCGATATAGGCGGTGACGCGTTCCCGCGCGAACAGCGCGTCCAGCTCGGCCGGGGCCGAGCAGTCGTAATAGGCCCCGCGCGCGGCGAAGGTCTTGAGGAATTCGGACTGGAATTGGGGCGCGGCGGGCATGCTATAGACTCAAGTTCACGGCAGCAGGCGGCATAGCATAGATGGGCGAAATCCTGAAAGTCATAGGCCTGATGAGCGGCACCTCACTGGACGGGGTGGATGCCGCCCTGCTGGAGACGGACGGCGAGAATGTCGTGCGCCCCGGCGCCAGCCTGACGGTGCCTTATGGCGCGGCGACTCGTGACCAACTGCGCGGCGCGCTGGAAACCGCGCTGGGCATGACACGGGACGCGGCCGTGCCGCAGACCATTCTGGAGGCTGAGCGTGTGTTGACCGAAGCGCATGCCCAGGCCGTGAAGGCGCTGCTGGAAAAAGCTGGGCTGGCGGCGCAGGAGACTGACCTGATCGGGTTTCATGGCCAGACCATCCTGCACCGGCCTGAGCAACACTGGACCTGGCAGATTGGCGACGGCGCGGCGCTGGCAAAGTTGACCGGGATCGACGTGATCAATGATTTCCGCAGCGCCGACGTGGCGGCGGGCGGACAGGGTGCGCCGCTGATGCCGCTCTATCATGCGGCGCTGGCGCGACAGTCGGCGCTGGCGTCGCCGCTGGTGCTGACCAATATCGGGGGCGTGGCGCAAGTCACCTACATGGACGGTGATACGGTCCTGGCCTTCGATACCGGTCCCGGCAATGCGCCGATCGATGACTGGATGCAGCGCCATACCGGAAAACCGGTGGATCTGGACGGCGCCCTGGCGCGCAGCGGCAGGGTGAACGAGGCGGCGCTGGCGAAAATGTTGGACAACCCCTTCTTTGCGCGGCTGCCGCCGAAGTCGCTGGACCGGATGGATTTCGGCATGGCGGCCGTGGAGAGTCTGTCACCCGCCGATGGCGCCGCCACCCTGGCGGCCTTCACCGCCGTGTCCATCGCCAAAGCGCGCGATCACTTTCCCAAAGCCCCGGCCACCTGGATCGTCACCGGCGGAGGCCGGCACAACAGCTTTTTGATTGAGCAGTTGAAGGCCCGGCTGGGCGTCACTGTGCTCAAGGCTGAGGATGCCGGCTGGGACGGCGACGCCATGGAGGCTGAGGGCTTTGCTTATTTGGCGGCGCGTTCAAAAAAGGGATTGCAGCTATCGCTGCCCACAACGACGGGCGTCACAGCGCCGATGACCGGCGGCAAGTTCTGGAAAGCGCCTTAGTGAGCTTTTTGTTTAACTGGGTCACCCGCATAAAGCGGGTGACTGCGAGAAGGGCTAGCGCCCTTCTCTTGGTTTGCTCATCATGTTGGAGACATAGTCCTTCACCGTCTCCACCACAGTGGCTTCCTGCTTGTCGAAGAAGTGATTGGCGCCGTCGATCTTGTTGTAGGTGATCTTGATGCCCTTCTGGGCGGTCAGCCGGTCCACCAGTTTCTGCACATCCGGCTCGGGCACCACATTGTCCTTGGTACCATGCACGATCAGGCCCGAGGCAGGGCATGGCGCCAGAAAGGCAAAGTCATACATGCTGGCCGGCGGGGCGATGGAGACAAAGCCGGTGATTTCCGGCCGGCGCATCAGAAGCTGCATGCCGATCCAGGCGCCGAAGCTGATGCCGCACACCCAGACATTGGACGGATTGGGATAAAGCGTGTTCATCCAGTCCAGCACCGCGGCGGCGTCACTGAGTTCGCCGGCGCCATTGTCGAAGCTGCCCTGGCTCCGGCCCACGCCGCGGAAATTGAAGCGCACGGTGGTGCAGCCCAGGCCGTGGAACATGTGGAAGAGGTCATAGACCAGCGGGTTGTTCATGGTGCCGCCGAACTGGGGATGGGGGTGCAGCACCAGCGCCATGGGGGCGCCGGGATTCTTTTGCCGCTGATAGCGCGCTTCGATGCGCCCCGCCGAGCCGGGCAGAATGATGTCGGGCATGAAGACCTTTTTCCCACCGCGCATCTGCAAGCAAAAAACTCGGTTTTTCCGAGGCGCTTGTCCTCTTAAAACCTGTTATTTTTCAGTCGCTTACAGAATTACGAACCAATTACCTGCGAATACTTGACCATTCTACTCAGGAACTCTATATCCCGGGCCCTCAGGCACCCCTGGTGGCTTGGCGCTCTCTCTACACCGGGAGGGGGGTCAAAAAGCAAGGAAAAACGCCTCTTTATCAAAGGAAAGCGGACATGCGGCTGAGCACCAAAGGACGTTATGCGGTGATGGCGATGGCCGACCTGGCCGGGAACGCCATGGATGCCCAGATGCCGGGCAATCTGCGCCCCGTGGCGCTGGCCGATATTGCCGCCCGCCAGGACATTTCTCTCTCCTATCTGGAGCAGCTCTTCGCCAAGCTGCGGCGCGGCGGCTTGGTGACCTCGGTGCGCGGGCCCGGCGGCGGCTACCGCCTGTCGCGCCCCTCCGGCGAGCTGCGTATCGCCGACATCATCCTGGCGGTGGACGAACCCATCGCCGCCACCCGCTGCAAGTCAGGCAGCACCAAGGGCTGCACCAAGACCGGTGCACGCTGCGTCACCCATGACCTGTGGGAAGAGCTGGGCCAGCAGATCCATGTCTTCCTGTCGTCGGTGTCGCTGGCCGATGTGGTGGAGCGCCGGGTGCTGGGCCGCGCCAAGCCTTGTAATGACAGGGGCAACGACCTGAACGCCATGCTGGACGGCGAAACCGCGGCCGCCTGAGCAACATCATGCATTACCTGGATCACAATGCGACTTCGCCTCTGCGCCCCGAGTCCCTCTCGGCGGTGACCCATGCCCTGACGGTGAGCGGCAATCCTTCCTCCATCCATGCCAATGGCCGCGCCGCGCGCGCGATCATGGAAGAAGCGCGCGACAGGATCGCCGCGCTGGCCGGCGCGCGCGCCGAGCAGGTGATCTTCACCAGCGGCGCCACCGAGGCCAACAACCTGGCGCTGTTCGGCGCGGTGGAAGGTTCGCTGGAAGGTGATGATCCCCGCAAGGTGCGCATCACCCGCCTGTTCGTTTCCGCCATCGAGCACAAATCGGTGCCGGCCAATGCCCAAAAGCTGGT
>JAEKMB010000063.1 GCA_019508105.1 Alphaproteobacteria bacterium | reverse complement strand
AAGTCCGAGGAGCCGCCGCCGGAGGACACCCAGCTGATGGCCTCGGGCGCGATCTGGGACGCGCGCGACGACGAACGCATCGATGCGCGCCCGCCCGACCTGCCCGCCGAAGAACCGTCATCGCGCGCATCCGAGCGGCGTCATCGCGGCGGCTTGTTGGGCTGGCTGTTCGGCAACAGCGACGATGACGAGGATGCCCCGCCCCCGCCCCGGCGTGATTCCGGAAGGTGAGGTACGACCGGCCATGCCGGGCAAATCGGTCCGGGGGAGCGATTTGAGTACCGAACGCGCCGAGCTTGGGCGAGGCGCAAATCTGCTATAAGGCGGACATGATCCGCCGCGCATTTCTGACACTCGCTATGGCCGCTCTGTTGCTGCAGCCTGCGGACGCTGCCACCACCATCCGCTTTGTCACCGACTGGAAGGCGCAGGCCGAGCATGGCGGCTTCTACCAGGCGCTGGCGGAAGGCCTCTATGCCAAGCGCGGCCTGGAGGTGAAGATCATCCAGGGCGGGCCGGATGTGAATGTGCCTCAGCTTCTGGCCGGCGGCGCGGCCGATTTCGGCATGGGCTCCAACAGCTTCATCTCGCTCAACATGGTGCGGACGGGCGTGCCGATCCGGGCCGTGATGGCGATCTTCCAGAAAGACCCGCAAGTGCTGATGTCGCATCCGCGCCGCGACATCAATTCGCTGGCCGACATGCGCGGCAAGCCGGTGCTGGTCTCGGCGGCGACCATGAGCGCCTTCTGGCCCTGGTTGCGCGCCAAGTTCGGCTTCAGCGACAAGCAGATTCGCAAATATACTTACAATCTCGCGCCGTTCATCCTGGACCCCAACGCCATCCAGGAAGGCTATCTCACCAGCGAGCCTTTCACGGTGCAGCAACAGGCGCATTTCACGCCCAAGATTTTCCTGCTCTCCGATTACGGCTATCCCGGCTATGCCAATATGGTGCTGGTGCCGCAGAAATGGATCGATGGCGACGCCAAGTCGGTGCAGGCCTTTGTCGATGCCACCCGCGACGGCTGGCTGCATTATCTCGACAATCCCGCCAGGGGAAATGCGCTGATCAAGAAGCAGAATCCCGACATGAGTGACGCGATCCTCAAACAAGCGCTGGACAAGATGAAGGAGCATGAAATGCTGCTCAGCGGCGATGGCCGCGCCTTCGGGCTGGGCAGCATGACCCAGGTCCAATGGAAGCGCTTCTACGACACCATGGCGTCGGAAGGGCTGTATCCCAAGGGCCTGGATTACACCAAGGCCTATGATCTCAGCTTTGTGCGCGCCACCCTGCAGAAGTTTCAATGATCACCCTCCAAGGCGCTGCCAAGCGTTTCGCAAACGGGGTGCAGGCGCTGGAGGATCTGTCTTTCACGGTGAAACGCGGCGAATTCGTCTCGCTGCTAGGGCCCAGCGGCTGCGGCAAGTCCACCGCCTTGCGCCTGGTCGCCGGCTTGCTGGCGCCTGATGCGGGCGCGGTCCGTTATATGGGCGGCAAGCCGGAGATCGGATTTGTCTTCCAGGATCACACATTGATGCCCTGGGCCGATGCCTTGACCAATGCCCGCCTGCCGCTGGATTTGAAGAAGCTACCGCGCCGCGAGGGCGACCGCCGCGCCGCCGCAGCGCTGGCGCGGGTGGGCCTTGCCGGGTTTGAACGCGCCTTCCCGCGTGAATTGTCCGGGGGCATGAAGATGCGGGTCTCCATCGCCCGTGCTTTGGCAGCGCAGCCGCAACTGCTGCTGTTGGACGAACCTTTTGCGGCCTTGGACGAAATCACCCGCAACGCTCTGGGCGACGACCTTTTGAAGCTGTGGCGTGAGGACGGATTGACGGTGCTGTTCGTCACCCACAGCGTCAGCGAGAGCAGCTATCTGGCCGGCCGCGTGCTGGTAATGACCCCGCGCCCGGGCCGCATCGCCGCCGACATCGCCTTGCCGGCTACGCGGGACAGCCGCCTCGCGCCCGCCACCATCGAGGCCCAGCGCCTTATCAGCGGCGCGCTCCATACTGCGATTGCGACATGAAGCGCTTGCTGGACATTCTCGCACCCCTGGCCATCGCCGCTTTGCTGTTGGCGGGTTGGGAAGGCGCCGTGGCGCATTGGCAGGTACCGGCCTATGTGCTGCCCGCGCCCTCGGCCATCGCCAAGGCCTTTAGCGTCAACTTCGTCTCGCTGATGCAAGCCCTGGCCTCCACCCTGGCCGTGACCCTGGAAGCCTTCGTCGCCGCCTGTGTGCTGGGCCTCGCCACCGCCATCGCTTTCTCCCAAAGCCGCCTGTTGGAGCGCATGTTCTATCCCTATGCCGTGATCCTGCAGGTGACGCCGGTGGTCGCCATTGCCCCCCTGATCCTGATCTGGGTGGGCTTTGAGCGCATCAACCTGGCGCTGGTGATCATCGCCACCATCGTCGCCTTCTTTCCCATCCTGGCGGGCGCCACGCTGGGCCTGAAGAGTGCCGACTTCAACCTGATAGACCTCACCCGGCTTTATGGCGCCTCGCGCGCACAGACCCTGTGGCGCATCCGTCTGCCCACCGCTCTGCCCTATCTGTTGTCGGGCATGAAGACAGCCGGCGGATTGGCGCTGATCGGCGCGGTGGTGGCGGAGTTCGTGGCCGGATCGGGCACCGCCACGGGGCTTGCCTGGCGTATCGTGGAATCCGGCAATCGCCTGGAGATCGCCACACTCTTCGCCGCGCTGGCGCTGTTGGCCCTGACCGGCGTTCTGATCTTCGCGGCCTTGTCGCTGCTGGAATGGTGGCTGCTGCGGCGCTGGCACGAAAGCGCGATCAGCGCCTCTTGAGCGGCGCGCTTTCGCGCATCATCAGCATGGCGATGAGGCCCAGCAGCACCGCACCGGTCAGGTACCAGGCCGGCGCCAGCGGCGAGCCAGTCACGTCAATCAGCCAGGTGACGATAAACTGCGCCGTGCCGCCGAAACTGGCGATGGACAGCGCATAGATAATGCCCAGGGAGCCGGCGCGCAGATTGACCGGCAGGCTTTCCGTCAGGCTGATCACCGCGCCCGCGGCGCACATGCCCACGAACAGCGCCATCAGCCCGGTGCCGGCCAGCAGCACCGACAGGGAATGGTAATGCACCATGATGGTAAAGCAGGGCACCACCAGGCCCAGCTGGGCCAGACTGGCGCCGATCATCACCGGCTTGCGGCCAACCTTGTCGCTTATCAGCCCGGCCAGCAGCGCGCCGGACATGGCGGCGGCGCCCACCGCGATGGTGGCGGCAAAGGCCCAGCCCGCCGGAAAGCCCAGCGTGTGATTGGCGAAGGTGGTCATGTAATTCATGGTGTAGGTACCGATGGTGGCGCTGGCCAGCATGCAAAGACCCAGCACGCCCAGCCACAACAATCCGCCCAGCCGGCCGCCCTTGCCGGGCCGGACGCGCACATCGTGCAAGGTCTCGGGCAAGCGCCGGCGGATCGCCAGCGCAAAGGGCACCACCGCGGCGCCGATCAAAAGCGCGATACGCCAGCCGAAATCGGTGAGCTGCTGCGGCGACAGGATGCTGGCCAGGATCAAGCCCACCAGTCCGGCGCATAAGGTGGCGAGATACTGGGTGGCGTTCTGCAGCGAGACGTAAAAGCCGCGGCGATCGGGCGGCGCCACCTCCAGCAGAAAGGCGGTGGTCGGTCCCACTTCCCCGCCCAGCGCAAATCCCTGCAGCAGCCGGAACAGCACCGCCATCAACGGCGCATACCAGCCGATGCGGGCGAAGGACGGTGTCAGAGCCAGTCCCACCACCGAGGCGCCCATCAGGCCGAAAGAAAACAGCATGGCCGGCTTGCGGCCCCAGGTGTCGCCCAGGGTGCCGATCACCACCCCGCCCAGAGGCCGGGTGGCGAAACCCACCCCGAAGGTGGCCAGGGTGAACAGCAGGCTGCTGGTGGTGTCCTTGCCGGGAAAGAAAACCTGCCCGATCTGGACCGCGAAAAAGCTGAAGGTGAGGAAGTCGTAAAATTCCAGGGCGTTGCCGGCCACCACGGCGCCGAGCTGCGGCAGGCTGAGCGGTTTGGGCGGCACGCTGTGATTCCCCCGTTTGGGCGATAATGCCCGGGTTGCCTGATGTGATAATACAAATATTTCATGTTATTTGTAGAAAACTACAGCCAAAGCGTGTTGAAGTCTTGATTTCGCCCCCCGGTCATGGTCTTTCCCGCCACCATGGCGCACCAA
>JAEKMB010000062.1 GCA_019508105.1 Alphaproteobacteria bacterium | reverse complement strand
TACAAAGAAGTATCCGTAGCCTCCGGCATCAATGGTTTTTGCGTGCTGCTGGACGGCAAGCCGGTCAAGACCCCGGGCCGCCGCACCCTGGCGCTGCCGACGCAGAAGCTGGCCGACGCCATCGCTGTCGAATGGCAAAGCCAGGGCGGCGAGATCATCGCCGCCACCATGCCGCTGCTGCGCCTGGCCAATACCGTGATCGACGGGGTCGCCATCAATCCCGGCGATGTGGTGATCGCCATCCTGCGCTTCGGCGAAAATGACCTGCTTTGCTATCGTGCCCACCAGCCGCTGGAGTTGGTGGCCCGGCAGAAGGAAGGCTGGGACCCGCTGCTGGACTGGGTGCGCCAGCGCCATGGCGCGCATATGACCGTGGCGGAAGGCTTCAGTCATGTCGACCAGCCGGCGGATGCACTGGCCGCCTTGCGCCAGGCGCTGGAGGGGTTCGATCCCTTTGCCCTGGCGGGCTTGCATGTGATCGCCTCTATCACCGGCAGCGCAGTACTGGCCTTGGCGGTGGCAGACGGTCACATCCCCGGCGGTTATGCTTTTCAACTGTCGCGCATTGACGAGATCTATCAGGCGGAGAAATGGGGCCTGGACGCCGAGGCGGAAAAACGCGCCGCAGCGCTGGCGCATGAGTTGGACAAGGCGGCTGAACTGATCGGTCTCGCCAGCCTAGAAGACAAGTAAAGTGCAGCGCAAAGCGCCGCTGCGGGCCCGCAACACGCTGGAGAACCGGCTATGGGCGCGGCTGCGGGCGCTGGAAGGCACTCGCTTTCGCCGCAAGTCGCCGTTCAAGAGCTTCACCCTGGATTTTGTCGAGCATGACGTAAAACTGGCTATCAGTCTGGAAGATGGCGAACCGGGCAAGCGTTCCTCGACCATTGCCCGCGACCGGCTGCTGAGCGAGCAAGGCTATGTGATCCTGCGGCTGTGGCGCCGCGAGGCAGAACGCGACCTGCATTCCGCCCTCCATCGCATTCGCCTGGTGTTGGAGGATTTGCGTGCCTAGATGTCATCCCCGGCGAGTGCGAGCGAAAGCGAGCGCGAGGGAAGGGGACCCAGGTAGGACGCATCGAGCCGGTATTTGATACCTGGGTCCCCTTCCCCTCACGCCGCGATGCGGCGTTCGGCCGGGGATGACATTCCTATTCAAATATCTTCAATCACCGGCCGCGCGGCCAGCCGCGCCACTTTGCGGGCGGCATGTTCGATATGTTCCAGCCGCCGGCCCAGCACTTCCATCGCCACGCTGCCATGCATTCCGGCAAAACTGTCGCGGCCGGCGAGCGGGATGGTTTCGCCTTCCTGCGCGCCGCTGCCGGGACGCAGCAGCGCCACTACTCGCGCGCGCGTGGCGGCAATGGCCGCATCGGCCAGCGGCGCATCCAGATCCTGCGCCCGCAGCTTCACCAGCACCGGCATGGAGGAGAGGTCGGAAGCCAGAAGATAATTGGCACCCAGCAACTCGCCCAGCGAGGCCAGCGCCCGGCGGTTGGTGTGAGGCTCGTCCGCCACCCGCCGGATGGCGCCGGACAATTGCGCCACGGCGTCCAGCGTCTGTTTGCGCGCCAGGCGGTAACGCTGGGGCGAATGGCTGCGGCGCAGCGCGGCATCGGCAAATCCGGCATCCGCCGCCAACAGCCGCTCAACCGTGCGGGGCAGATCGTCCCGCTCCCAGTTGGGCAGCAGATAGCTGAATGCCCAGCTCAAGCCGGCGCCGATCAATGTATCGACGATACGTTCGAAGAATTGCGGATGCACCAGCGGGGCCACGAAATGCAGCAGCAGCAGGGACGAAACGGACGCCCCGACTGCCGTGACGCGATAAGCCACCAGCCCATAGGCATGGCTGGTGCCCACCGCCAGCACGATGAACAACAGCAGTACCGGCGCAGGCAGGGTGTTGATGAAGGTCACGGCCAGGGCGCAGCCGATCAAGGTGCCGGTGACGCGGTCCCAGCGGCGCTGACTGGTGACGCTGTAATTGGCGCGCATGATCAGGGCAATAGTCAGCAGCACCCAGTTGGCATGGGCGAAGCGCGGAAAGATAAACGTCAGTCCCAGTCCGGTCGTCATGGCCAGCGCCAGGCGGATGGCGTAGCGCAGCGCCGGCGAGCCTGCATGGAATTGCTTCAGCAATATCCCAAGCCCCCGCGGCCCGTCCTGGCGGAACAGGTCCAGGTCCAGTCCCGCCGCCAGGCTTGTGGGTGCCGTGGCATCGTCCAGTGTGGTGGCGAGGGTGGCGATATAGCGGTCGGCCAGCACCAGCTTGTTGCTGGTGGCGGTAAAGGCATGGATCACCGGATCGTCCGGCGCGGCCTCGCGCGCCTGGGCCACTGCCTCCACCAGCTGGCGCGCATCCTCGGCATGGCGCAACGGCGTGGTGTGGCCATGGCGGAAGCGCAGCGCCAGGGTCAGCCGCTCCACTTCCTCCGCCATCTGGCCGACAAAGCCGTTCAGCCGCCACAGCAGCTCGCGCTGCGGTGCGTGGCGCAGCGCTTCCAGGTCGGCATCCGACGACAGCACTGTCTCGAAGGCGTCCAGCAGCGCGATCAGCGTGTCGATACGCTTGAGCTGCATGCGGTTGGCGCGCCGCGCGAACAGGCTGTCGCGCGCCGCCTGCAGCCGGTCGGCCAGCGCGGCATGGGCGTCGATCAGGGCGCGGAAGGCGCCATGGCCCTGGGCGTCGGGATTGTAGAGCGCCGCCTTGGCGCGCAGATAGGCGGCAAAGCCATGCATCGCCTCGGCCAGCAGCAGGCGGCGGCCGCGATCGTCGAACAGCCAGGCCACCACCATGGCATAGACCGTATAGCCCATGGCGCCGCAGACCGTCAGCATCAGATGATCGGCCACCTCGGACGGGGTAGCGAAGCTCTGTCCCATGGCAAAGACGAAGGCCAGCACGCTGGTCATGGCCAGGCTCAGTACCCATTTGCCATAGGCCGAGATCAGCCCGGCCCAAAGTCCGACAAAGGCAGTGGCGAGGATGAAGGCGGTGGTGTCGAAACGCGCAAATCCCGACAGGCCGGTGAAGAACACGGTGCTCAACAAGGCAAAGCCCATGAACCAGGCCTTGAGGCGCAAGGGATCGGTGCGGTCGCTGATCGAGACACAGACCGCGCCGCTGGCGGCGGTCACGGCGGCGTTAAACCCCAGCGCCCAGCCCAGGGTGACGCCGGTCAGCCCCACGCCAACGGCCACCGACAGGCCATTCTCGATATGGGCGCGAAAAACGGCCAGCGAAACGGAGCGGGGGAAGGACGCCATCTTGCCTGCAGAATAGGGGTGACTATGTTAGATGCGAGCTTTCTTTTGCCGCAGGAGATGTGCGTGAGCGACGATATAACCGCCCTGCGGGTGCATGTGCATGGCTTTGTCCAGGGGGTGGGCTTCCGCGACTTTCTGGTGATGGCCGCCGAGCAGCAGAAGCTGGATGGCTGGGTGCGCAATCGCTCGGATGGATCGGTGGAAGCGCTGGTCTGCGGCCCCACCAAGGCAGTGGAGATTTTCGTCACCAATGCCACCAAGGGGCCGCAAGGCGCTAAGGTCAGCGCCGTGGATCTTCACAACAGCGAGCCCCCGGCCGAGAAAGGCTTCATCCGCAGACCATCGCTTTAGCCCAATATCTTTTTGAAGCTCTGCTTCAGCGCCACATCCACATCAGCCATCGAGACGATGATCCCCAGGTCCGCCAGGCTGGTGACGCCATGGGCGCGCACGCCGCAGGGCACGATGCCGGAGAAATGGCTGAGGTCCGGCTCCACATTGAGCGCCACGCCATGCAGAGTGACCCAGCGTTTGATGCGCACCCCCAGCGCCGCGATCTTGTCTTCCCGCGCGCCCCGTTGCACCCAGATGCCCACCCGGCCGTCGCGCCGCTCGCCCTTCACGTTGAACTGCGCCAGGGTCTCGATCAGCCATTGCTCGAGGTCGCGCACATAGGCGCGCACATCGGGTTTGCGGGTCTTGAGGTCCAGCATCGCGTAACCGACGCGCTGGCCGGGCCCGTGATAAGTGAACTGGCCGCCGCGCCCGGTGCGATAGACCGGAAACCGTGCGTCGATCAGGTCGGCGTCCCGGGCGCTGGTGCCCGCGGTGTAGATGGCCGGATGCTCCAGCAACCATACCTGCTCCCCGGCCGTGCCGTCGGCGATGGCGGCGGCCCGGGCCTCCATATGCGCCAGGGCGTCCGGATAGGCGACCGGCTGGTCGCTGAC
>JAEKMB010000061.1 GCA_019508105.1 Alphaproteobacteria bacterium | reverse complement strand
GGCTATTCGCCGGACAAAATCGTCAAGGACGCGCGCGGCGGCATCGCGGTGGACTATTCCTACCGCATCCTGACCACCGGTCAGTACACCAAGCTCAAGGCCAAGATCCATAACGGCGTGATGGAGACCGAACAGGTCGAGCATATGCACACCCCCCGCATCGCCTGGTTCTATGACCAGACCGGCGACACCAATTTCAGCAAGGGCAAGGTGCGCCTGAACATGTCGGCCGACGGGCTGTCCGCTACCGGCCTGCTGGGCGGCTACCGCAACTGGCGCGAACTTTATACCGAGAATACTTTTGCCCAGGACGGCGGCCAGCAGGGCATCCGCGAACATGAAGATCATGTCGCGCTTTATTACGCCCTGCGCCGCAATGCCGACGGCATGTACAATGAGAAGACCGGAAAATATGACGGCATCTCCTCGGTCTATCGCATCAAGCTGGCGTCCGCCTATGTGGTCGATCCGGAAAATCCCAAGATGGAAATTCCCAAGCTGGTGCTGGACGAAGAGCGCATGCAGGCCTTCCTCGCCATCAAGGCCAATACCATCCGGGGGATTGAGACCCGGGTGCCGCAGCCAGTGCCGCCGGGCACCACCGAAGCCGCGGTCGGCGCTTTCGAACACGACATTGCCGACCTGCCCAGCAAGGACTTCTTCATCAAGACCCTGGACCGTCCGCATTACGCCAATGAGGACAAGGATGGCATTCCGCCCTGGATGCGCCGCCGCCGCGGCACTCCGGCCCCGGCCACGCCGCCCGCGGCGCAGCCGGCCAAGCCGCAGCAGCAGGTGCAGAACGAAAAACCGACGGAAGTGGCGGCTGCGGATACCAAATGAGGCGCCGGCCGGTGACATTGCCGGCCTGTGCCGTCATGGCGTTCTGTCTCAGCGCGCCCGCGCTGGCGGCTTTCAACGAAGCCTTGCCCTATCCATCGGAAGTGGCGCTGTCCCAGGAAGGCGATAACGGCTTTGTCTTCCGCCGCTTTCCCTCCAGTCAGCGGCTTTATATCTATGACCTGGATACCCCGGGCCATTCGGCCTGCAATGAAGGCTGCATGGGCGCCCGCCCACCGGTCTATGCGCCGGCATCGGCGCAAGCGATGGGGGACTGGACCACGGTCCGCCGCGATGACGGCCGCTTGCAATGGGCCTATCGCGGCCATCCGGTTTACACCTTCTTCCATGACGGGCCGAAAGACCCGCATGGCGATGGCGAAGGCGGCGTCTGGCATCTTGTGCCGTACGAGAAATAGGAGGCCCTGGTGGCGCCAGATGCACCGGCCAATCCCAAGGTCCTCCTGATCGATGACGATGCGGCGCTGACCGCGATGCTCACCGAATTCCTGCGCGGCGAGGGCTTCGAGACCAAGGCGGCCTTCAACGGCACCGATGGCGCGCTAGCCGCGCTGGACCCCGACCTCGACGCGGTCATCCTGGATGTGATGATGCCCGACATCAGCGGCATCGAAACCCTGCAGCGCATCCGTTCCGCCAGCTCGGTGCCGGTGATAATGCTGACCGCCAAGGGCGCCGAGGACGAGCGCGTCGCCGGGCTGGAAATGGGCGCCGACGATTATATCGCCAAGCCCTATTATGCGCGCGAGCTGCTCGCGCGGCTGAAAGCAGTGCTGCGCCGCAAGCCCAGTTCGCATCCGCCTCAGCATTTCACGGCGGGCAAGCTCCGGCTGATACCGGCCAATCGCGAAGTCACGTTCGACGGCCGGCCTTTCGAAGTCACCACCTGCGAATTCGACCTGCTGGAAGCGCTGCTGCGCAACAAGGATGCGGTGGCGACCAAGGACGAGCTGTCGCTCAGCGTGCTGGGCCGCAAGCGCGAGCCCTATGATCGCAGCATCGATGTCCATGTCAGCAACCTGCGCAAGAAGCTGCTGACCGCTTCCAGCAAGGCCATCGAGATCGAAACGGTGCGCGCTGTCGGCTACCGCCTCAGGGTGACGCGATGAGACGGCCGCTCTTCCTGAAGCTGTTTCTCAGCGTCTGTCTCAGCTTCATTGTCGTGTCCTATTTCGTCTGGCTGGCGGATGCGCTGCTGAGCCAGAGCCCAAGCCGTTCGACCTCGGTCCAGGCCGAAACCGCCCTGGCCGGCGCCCGCACCGCCATCCGGATCGGCGGCGAAGCGGCTTTTGCAGAGGAGTTCAAATCCTGGCCGGCCACCGCCCGTGAATATCTCACGGTGCGCCCCATTCCGGTCGGCACGGAGCCGCCGCACGATCCGGTTCATGGCATCTATTCCACCGTGGCCGTGGATCCCCGCGGTCAGCGTTACGCGCTGATCTATCATGTGACGCGATTCAACGGTTATGTGTCGCCGCCCCTGCCGCTCGATCTGGGACCGCACACCTTCTATAGCGGGTTGATCGGCGTCTTTATCTTCAGCGCCCTCCTGACCCTGTTTATGATCGTCCCGATCCGCAGGATCCGCACCGCCTTCGGCAGGCTGGCGGCGGGGGACCTGAAAGTGCGGCTGGGCCATGCCTGGCTCAGGCGCCAGGATGAAATCACCGACCTGGCGGCGGATTTCAACAGGATGGCGTCGCGGCTGGAAGAGCTGGTGGGCTCGCGCGACCGGCTGCTGGCCGATATTTCCCATGAGCTGCGCTCGCCCTTGGCCAGATTGCACCTGGCCATCGCCCTGGCCCGCCAGTCGCCGGAAAAAGAAGCCCAGTCGCTGGAGCGGATCGGCAAGGAAGCCGACAAGCTGGAGGAAATGGTGGGCGAACTTCTCACCCTCTCCAAGATCGAGAGCGGCGCCACCACCTCGGACGAATATTTCTTCGTCTCGGAAGTTTCCCGCCTGGTGGCCGACGATGCCCGCTTCGAAGCGCAAGGCAAGGGCGTGGACATCCAGTTCGTCGCCGACGCTGAACATCCGGGGCAGGAAGCGCTGATCGTCGGCAGCGGCAAGCTGGTCAGCCGCGCCATCGAGAATATCGTGCGCAATGCGCTGCGCTTCTCGCGCCGCGGCGAAACCATCATTCTGGAAATGCAATCGCGCTCGGACGGCACCATGCTGACCATCCGTGACCAGGGCCCCGGCGTGAAGCCGGAGCAGCTCGCATCCCTGTTCGATCCCTTCTACCGCGGCGATCCCGGAAACGGGCATGGCTATGGCCTGGGCCTGGCCATCGCTAAGCGCGCCATCCTGGCGCATGGCGGCACCATCACCGCCAGCAACGGCGCCGAGGAGGGGCTGAGCATTACCATCTGGTTGCCGGCCGCACCCAATTCTCCGGAAGGCGGCGATGCCATCCGCTCGGGCTGGGACCGCAGTGTCTCGCCGCACCCGGTCCAGGCGAGCTGATCCGCGCCAATCGCGCCGGCCCGCGGCATTTCCAACACGAGCCAAACCCGGCTAGGTTCGCTCCTCGACAGGCGGATCGCTATCAACGGTCTAACAAGGACGGACGAGGGGGATGGCGGAGGTTCTGGAGCGGATCGGCAATCGCCGCTGGGCGATCGGCGTGCTTCTGGCCGTCGGGGTGCTGGTCAATTATCTCGATCGCCTCAGCGTCTCGGTGGCCGCGCCCCAGCTGCAGAAGGAATTCAACATCTCGCCGCAGGAAATGGGCCTGTTGTTCAGCGCCTTTTTCTGGTCCTACTCGCTGGCCCAGCTTCCCAGTGGCATGTTGCTGGACCGCTTCGGCGTCACTTTGGTCGGCCGCGTCGGCGCCATGTTGTGGACCATCGCCTCGGGCCTGACCGCGCTGGCCACCGGCTATATCGGCATCTTCATCGCCCGCATGCTGCTCGGCATCGCCGAGGCGCCCGGCATGATCAGTTGCCAGAAGGCCACCGGCTACTGGTTTCCGCGGCATGAGCGCAGCCGGTCCACTGCGGTGTTCGATTCCGCCGCCAAGTTTGCCAATGTCATTGGCGTGCCGCTGGTGGCGTTCTTTATTTACAATTTCGGCTGGCGCTGGGGCTTCGGCATCACCGCCCTGATGAGCGTGGCCTATTTCATCGCCTATTGGCTGCTGTACCGCGATCCCAGCCAGGACAAGAAACTGGGCGCGGCCGAGCGCACCTATATCGTCGCCGGCGGCGCCACCCGCGAAGGCCCGTCCGGCATCGGGCAGGTCAATATGCTGGGCTATGTGCTGCGGAACAAGAAAGTCTGGGCTCACACCATCGGCTATTCAGCCTACGGCTATTCCTTTTATTTGTTCCTCACCTGGCTGCCCAGTTACATGGTGCAGACATTGCACATGAACATCCTCAAGTCCGCCGCCTATACCACCATC
>JAEKMB010000060.1 GCA_019508105.1 Alphaproteobacteria bacterium | reverse complement strand
CGAAGGCGTGATTGTGGGCGAAGGCAGCGTGCTATCCATGGGCGTCTACCTCTCGGGTTCGACCAAGATCGTGGACCGCGCCAGCGGTGAAGTGCATTTGGGCAAGGTTCCGCCCTATTCGGTGGTGGTGTCCGGCTCGATGCCGTCCGGCAATGGCCCCAATCTTTACTGTGCCGTGATCGTCAAGCGGGTGGACGAGAAGACCCGCGCCAAAACCTCCATCAACGAATTGCTGCGTGATTGATGCGTACCGAAATTGACGCACTGGCGCTGGCCCAGGCCCTGATCCGCCGCCCTTCGGTGACGCCCAAGGATGCCGGCGCGCTGGACGTGCTGGAAGCGGTGCTGAAGGAGCTGGGGTTCACCACCCACCGCCTGCCCTTTGGCGACATCGACAATCTCTATGCCCGGCTGGGCGAGGCCAGCCCGCATTTCTGCTTTGCCGGCCATACCGATGTGGTGCCGGTGGGGGAAGGCTGGAGCGCCGATCCCTTTGCCGCCGAGGTGAAGGACGGCATGTTGTATGGGCGGGGCGCCGCCGACATGAAGTCGGCCATCGCCGCCTTTGTGGCGGCCTGCGCGCGGATCGGCGCGCCGAAAGGCTCCATCAGTCTTTTGATTACCGGCGACGAGGAAGGCGCGGCGGTCAACGGCACCGTCAAGCTGCTGGAATGGCTGAAGGCGCGAGGCGAGACGATCGACCATTGCGTGGTGGGTGAACCGACCAGCGTCGGCCAGGCCGGCGACACTTTAAAGATCGGCCGGCGCGGCTCGATCAATTTCAAGCTCACCGTCACCGGCGTGCAGGGCCATGTCGGCTATCCGCAAAAGGCCAGGAATCCGATTCCCGTGCTGGCCGAGCTGGTCACCCAGCTGGCCGGCCACAAGCTGGACAAGGGCAATGATCATTTCGATCCTTCGACCCTGGCCTTCACTTCCATGGATGTGGGCAACGACGCCACCAATGTGATACCGGGGGAAGCGCGCGCCGCCTTCAACATCCGCTTCAACGACAAGCACACGCCCGACAGCCTGATCAACTGGGTCCAGGACCGCGCCGAGCGCGTCGCCCAGGAGGCGGGCTGCACCGCCACGGTCACCTCCCAGACTAGCGGCGTGTCGTTTCTGACGGCGCCGGGCAAGTTCACCCAACTGGTCAGCGACACGGTGGCGTCCGTTACCGGCCAGTCGCCCTTCTTTTCCACCAGCGGCGGCACCTCGGACGCGCGCTTTATCAAGGATGTCTGCCCGGTGGTGGAACTGGGCCTGGCGGGCGGCACCATGCACAAGGCCGATGAATGTGTGCCGGTGACCGAGATCGCCGCCCTGACGAATATCTACGAGGCCCTGCTCAAGGCCTATTTCGCCAAGCCGCCGATTTGACTTTGTTGTCATTCCCGCGCAAGCGGGAATCCAACTGTGTTCAAGTGAAGTTGGATACCCGCTTTCGCGGGCATGACAAATAAGGCATCAACCGCGCCGGGCCTTTTCGATCACCGCGACATCGATTTTCTTCATGGGCATCATGGCCTCGAAGGCGCGCTTGGCCTCGGCCCCGCCGGCCGCCATGGCGTCGGTCAGCACCCGCGGCGTGATCTGCCAGGAGATGCCCCACTTGTCCTTGCACCAGCCGCACTGACTTTCCTGGCCGCCATTGCCGACAATGGCGTTCCAGTAGCGATCGGTTTCTTCCTGATTGTCCGTGGCGATCTGGAAGGAAAAAGCTTCGCTGTGCTTGAACATGGGACCGCCATTGAGACCGATGCAGGGGATGCCGGCGACAGTGAAGTCGACTGTCAGCACGTCGCCTGCCTTGCCCATGGGATAGTCGCTGGGCGCGCGATGGACCGCCTTTACCGCGCTGTCCGGAAATGTCCTGGCATAGAAATTGGCCGCCGCCTCGGCGTCCTTGTCGTACCAGATGCAGATCGTATTTTTGGCAACCGCCATGGCTTGTCCTTTCGCTTTGAAATCCAGGACTTAGCGTGATCCTGGCATACCCTTAACGCCTTTAAGAGGGCGGCCAGCCTGACAATCCGACACGGAGATAATATTTTTCACCAAGCTCAGTTCCGCCGCGCGGCTGACGGCCGACGCCTTGGATCAATCGCCCGCATAATCCACCCGCACCAGATACAGCCCGTCCGGCGGCGAGACCGGGCCGCAGGCGGCGCGGTCGCGCGCCTCCAGTGCCGCTTTCAGGTCCTTGGGCGTCCACTTGCCTTCGCCCACCAGTTTCAGGCTTCCCGCAAAAGAGCGGATCTGGTGATGCAGGAAGGAACGCGCCGAAGCTTGGATATGAATTTCGTCGGCGCGGCGGCTGACGTCAAGCCGGTCCAGGGTTTTGACCGGCGACTGGGCCTGGCATTCCGCGGCGCGGAAGGTGGTGAAGTCATGTCGGCCCACCAGGAACTGCGCCGCCGCCTGCATCGCGTCGGGATCGAGGCGATGGGGCACATGCCACACCCGTCCCTCTTCCAACGCCGGCGGGCTACGGCGATTGAGGATACGAAACAGATAATGCCGCGACGTGGCGGAAAAGCGGGCATGAAAGTCGCCGTCCACCTCGGCCGCATCCAGAACAACGATCGGCGCAGGGCGCAGATAATGATTCAACGCGTCACGCACTTTGCCTGCCTCGAAATGCTTTGCCAGGTCGAAATGCGCCACCTGCCCCAGGGCGTGGACGCCGGCATCGGTGCGGCCGGCGCCCGTCACCGTGACCCGCTCGGCGGAGAGTTTTTCGATAGTCTCTTCCAGCGCGCCCTGCACCGACGGCACGGCAAAGCCCTTGAGCAGCGCATCCGCATCCATCGCCTTGCCGCCGGCGCGCTGCACTTTGCGCAGGCGCACCGCACCCTGGCCGCCCGCAATGGTCAAGGCATCGTCCAGCGTCGTCCCGGGGCGGCCGCTGCCATTCACCGGCTCGGCATACAGCACCTTCAAACGTTCGCCATTGACTTCGGTCCAGGCACCGGGAAAAGGCGACAGGCCGCGAATGTGGCAATCGATCTCCCGCGCGCTTTTTGTCCAGTCGATGCGCGCTTCGTCTTTCAGGATTTTTTTGGCATAGGTGACGCCATTTTCACTTTGCGGCTGCGGCGTCACCGCGTCGCGTTCCAGCGCCCCTACCGCCCGCGCCATCAGGTCTGCGCCCAGTCGCGACAGTTCAGCGGTGAGTGCGCCGCTGGTCTTGCGGCCAATGGGGGTGCGCTCGGCCATCAGCACCGGGCCGGTATCCAGGCCCTCTTCCATCTGCATCACCATCACACCAGTTTCGGCGTCGCCAGCCATCACCGCCCGCTGGATGGGCGCGGCGCCGCGCCAGCGCGGCAATAGCGAGCCGTGCAGGTTGAAACAGCCCAGCCTGGGCGCGTCCAGAATCGCTTTGGGCAGGAGGAGGCCATAGGCCACCACAATGGCGGCATCCAGGTTGAGCGCGGCAAAGGCCGCCTGTTCATCTGCGTCTTTCAGCGACAGCGGTGTCCGGACCGGCAGCTTGGCGCTTTCAGCAAATTTGTGGACCGGCCCCGGCTCCAGCGCCATGCCGCGCCCCGCCGGACGCGGCGGCTGGGAATAGACGCAGGCAATGTCATGATCCTGGGAGATCAGCTCGGCAAGCGTGGGCACCGCAAAGTCGGGGGTGCCCATGAATGCCAGGCGGAGAGTCACGCCGTCTCTTTCAGCTTCTTGGCCTTGGTCAGCTTGCGGAGCGCCATGCTTTTTTTCAGGCGCGACAGATGGTCGATGAACAGCACCCCGTTCAGATGATCCATCTCGTGCTGCAGGCAGGTGGCCAGCAAACCGTCCGCTTCCAGTTGCTGCTTTTTGCCATCGCGGTCCAGATACTCGCATTTGATGCGGGCGGGGCGTTCGACATCGTCCCAGATCTCGGGCACCGACAGGCAGCCTTCCTCGAACACCGCCGTCTCTTCCGAGGCCCAGAGGATCTTGGGATTGATATAGGCAACCGGGTTCCTCTTGCCCTCTTTCTGGTCCAGATCGATCACCAGCACCCGTTTGGCGATCCCGATCTGGATGGCGGCCAGGCCGATGCCGTCGGCGCCATACATGCTTTCGGCCATGTCGTCCGCCAGCTTGCGAATCT
This sequence comes from Alphaproteobacteria bacterium, assembly GCA_019508105.1. Lineage (GTDB taxonomy): Bacteria > Pseudomonadota > Alphaproteobacteria > Micropepsales > Micropepsaceae > Rhizomicrobium. The sequence continues at coordinate 2,944 of JAEKMB010000060.1, read as the reverse complement.
CGTCGGTCACGGTTTCCACGTCGGTGGACATCGCTTGGAGGCGCGGATCAGGGGCGGTTATGATGGGTCGCAGGGTCATGGGCTGGAAATAGGCGTTCAGAGGTATTGGGTCAAGGATTCATGGATTTAGCGTTGATTATACTGGCGGTTGCCGTGGTGGCGGCCGCCGCGATCCTGGCCATTACCCGGCCTCGCGCGGCTGTGCCCGCGGCCGACACGCGGCTGGACGCGGTGCTGTCCGGCCAGGGCGACATTGCCGGGCAGTTCAAGGCCGCCATCCAGGCCCAGGCGGAACTGCAGCGCACCCTGGACGAAAAGATCGCCGCGCTGGACAAGCGGCTGGGCGAGAACCTGACCGACAGCGCCACCAGGACCGCCGCCAGCATCGCCGGCATCGGCGAGCGGCTGGTGGTGATCGACGAAGCCCAGAAGAATATTTCGGCGCTGTCGGGCCAGGTCGTCAGCCTGCAACAGGTGCTCTCCAACAAGCAGTCTCGCGGTGCCTTCGGCCAGGCCCAAATGGAAGAGATCGTGCGCGACGGGCTGCCCTCCACGCTCTACGACTTCCAGTTCACCCTCTCCAACCGCAACCGTCCCGATTGCATCATCCGCATCCCCGGCAACAAGGCGCTGCTGGTGATCGATTCTAAGTTTCCGCTGGAAGGCTTTGAAGGGATTCGCCGGGCCACGACGGATGAGGAAAAGAAGCTCGCGCTGGCCCAGGTCCGCGCCACCGTGGCCAAGCATGTCAGCGACATTGCCGAGAAATATCTGATCCCCGGCGAGGTGCAGACCCCGGCCATCATGTTCGTGCCGTCTGAATCCATCTATGCCGATCTGCATGACGGCTTTTCCGACGTGATCCAGAAAGCCCACCGCGCCAATGTGATTGTGGTGTCGCCCAATATCCTGATGCTGGCGATCAACACCATCCAGACGGTGATGAAGGATGCCCGCATGCGCGAGCAGGCCGACCTGATCCGCAAGGAAGTGGGCGTGCTGCTCAACGATGTGCGGCTGCTGAGCGACCGGGTGCAGAAGCTGCAGGCGCATTTCAACCAGGCCGATGCCGACATCAAGAATATCCTGATTTCGACCACCAAGATCACCGGCCGGGCCGAACGGATCGAAAAAGTCGAGTTGGCCCCGCCCGAGGGTCCAAAAAGTCTCAGCTGACCTGCATCCAAGGGTGGGAGTGGCGGCCAATAGCAGTCGAAATACAGGGGCAAGGCCATGCACGATCAAAGCGAATGGTTCAGACTTTTCAGCAGCTTCTGGTGGCTTTTATTCCCGCTGGCCTGGGCCATCGGCCAGCTCATCAAGAACTGGATGCGCCACAACCGCGCCAAGGAAACGCTGGCGGTGCTGAAAAGCTATGCCGACCAAGGCAAGGACGCGCCGCCGGAACTGATCGCCGCATTGCGCGATCCGGAAAAGCCACATACCGAGCAAGGCGGCGGTTATGGCCGCTATGGCTGGATTCCCGTCTTTCTTTTCGGGGGACTAGCCTGTGGCTTTGTGCTGCTGGCCATCTGGCCAATAGACGAAAACGTTCCCCGCGTGGCGATGTTGTTCGTCGCCCTCGTCATGATCGGCCTGTTTCTGGGCAATCTCATGGCGCTCAAATCACGCCATCGGGGGGACCGGATTTCCCCTTCGTGAACGAACTTGGCAACGAAGCGGCCTGGGCGCGCGGTGCCCGAGCCGGTTCAGCCCAGGATTTCGGACGACTTGTGCGGCTGCATCAGCACGCTCTTCGCGCATTCCTGCGGCGGATCACGGGCAATGATGCAGAGGCCGAAGATCTGGCGCAGGAAAGCTTTGTCTTCGCCTGGGAAAAAATCCTGCGCTTCGATCCGGTCCGCCCTTTTCGTCCTTGGCTGTTCGCAATCGCCTGGCGGAAATATCGCGAGCGAAAGCGGGGCTGGCGTCGCTGGATGGCGCGAGACGCGGCCTATGCCGAAACGCGCGCAGTGATGGAAGACCCCGATCCGGGGCTGCGACTTGATCTGGCCAGCGCTTGCGCCGCGTTGCCGACAGAACAGCAAGCCGCCCTTCTATTGTGCCTGGCTTGCGATTTCACGCAAGCCGAGACGGCGGAGGCTTTGTCGCTGCCGTTGGGCACGGTAAAGTCGCACATCGCGAGGGGACGTCAGAAACTGGCGGCCTTCCTGGGAGACGAGACATGAGCGAGCGAAACGAAAAAATGGCGGCGATGCTGGCTGCAGCCGCTCCGGCGCGCGATCCGGGTTTTGAGATCGCCGTGCTGGCCAGGATCGAGCAGCGACGTTTCCGTCGCAGCTTGGCGTGGAACCTCTTGGCGGCGATCGGCGCAGCACTGCTTCTGGCTTTCGTAATGCCGGCGCTGGCGCCGACTGTAAGCGGCACCTTGGCCCGGCTTGGTGCCAACGCGCTGGTCATGGTGGCATTGCTGGGGTCGGCGTTCGCGGCTTGGCATTTCCGGCCCACAGCGGAGGCCTAAAGCGCCCGGCGCGCCTTGAAGGCGGCGCTGAGGGTGCCTTCATCCAGATAATCCAGTTCACCGCCCACCGGCACGCCATGGGCCAGCCTTGTCACCTTCATGTTACCCAGCAAATCCATCAGATAATGCGCGGTTGTCTGGCCTTCGACCGTGGCATTCATCGCCAGGATCACTTCCTCGACATTCTGCTTTACCCGCTCCAGCAAGCCGCTGACGTTCAGCCGTTCGGGCGTCACCCCGTCCAGCGCCGACAGCGCCCCGCCCAGCACATGATAGCGGCCGCGGAACACCCCCGCCCGCTCCAGTGCCCAGAGATCAGCGACATCTTCCACCACGCAGAGAATATGCGGATCGCGCCGGCCATCGCTGCAGATGGCGCAAGGCGACTGGGTGTCGAGATTGCCGCACACCGCGCAGCTCAGGATCGCGTCGGCAGCCTCGCGCAAACTGTCGGCCAAGGGT
>JAEKMB010000059.1 GCA_019508105.1 Alphaproteobacteria bacterium | reverse complement strand
TGGTCACCTATGAGGTTCAGGGCGAGGACGAGTCCGGCCGCCTCAGGGGCAAGCATATCGGCACCGGCATCGTGCGTCCCAACTTCTGGGAACGCGCCCGCTACTACAATCTGGAAAAAGAACTCGCTGACGCCCTCGACAAGGTCAACCAATGATCATCCTGGTCGGCATCCTGTTTGCGCTGACGCTGGGGGGCGTGGCATTCGCCTTCACCAGCGGCGACGAAAAGGCCCAGAAGCGCGTCGCGGCGGTGGCCAAGCCACCGGGCAGCGCCCGCGGCAGCGCCCTGACGCCGCAGCAGGACAATGTGCAGAAGCGCAAGAATGTCGCGGCCATGTTGAAGGACGTGGAAAAGAACCGCGCCGCCAAGAAGGAAAAGCCCACCATGCGCCGCCGCCTGGAGCAGGCGGGCTTTCCCAGGACCAGTCCGCGCAGCTTCTGGATGCTCTGCGGCATTCTGGCCGCCGTGGCTGGCGGCCTGGCCATCGTCACCCGCCAGCAGCCGCTGGTGATCGCCCTGGCGGTGTTTGTGGTGGGACTGGGATTGCCGCGCTGGGTGCTGGGCTTTCTCACCAACCGCCGCAAGAAGAAGTTCACTGAGAATTTCGCGCCCGCCATCGATGTCATCGTGCGGTCGGTAAGATCGGGCCTTCCCACCAACGAGGCGCTGCGCATCGTGGCGCGCGAGTCCCCTGATCCGGTCGGCGCCGAATTCCACAATCTGGTGGAATCGACCAAGGTCGGCGTCACCATGGAACAAGCGCTCAAGCGCATGATGGAATCCATGCCGACCCCCGAAGTGGGCTTTTTCGCCATCGTGATGACCATCCAGGGCAAGTCGGGCGGCAACCTGTCCGAGGCGCTGGGCAACCTGGCGGCCGTGCTGCGTGACCGCAAGCGCCTGCAGGGCAAGATCAAGGCGATGTCGTCCGAAGCCAAGGCCAGCGCCGGCATCATCGGTTCGCTGCCGCCGGCGGTGATGACCTTGGTCTATATCACCACCCCCGGCTACATCATGAAGCTGTTCACCGAAAAAGCCGGCAACCTGATGCTGGCGGCCTGCGTGATCTGGATGAGCGTCGGCATCACGGTGATGCGCAAGATGATCAACTTCAAGCATTGAGGAGGGACATATGGACATTCTGATGAACCTCCTGTTCGACAAGAGCTTCCTCATCACCCTGTTCGTGGGCATCCTGGCCTTTGCCACGGTGGTCACGCTCGGCCTGCCGCTGCTGGAAACCAACGGGCTGGACGACCGGCTGAAATCGGTGGCCCGCCGCCGCGAGGAACTGCGCGCCAAGCATCATGCCGCCCTGAACGCCAAACGCGGCGCGCTGCGGGTCGAGCCGATCTCCTACATGAAAGCCACCTTGGATCGCTTCAAGCTGGGCAATATCCTGGAAGGCGAGCATAGCCGCGACAAGCTGGCCAGCGCGGGCTATCGCGGCCAGGCGCCGCTGATCACCTTCATGTTCTTCCGTTTTGTGATGCCGCCCCTGCTGTTCGGCATCGTGTTGCTCTACACATTCGTGATCCTGCATCTGGGCTGGCCGGTGATGCAGAAGATCGCCGCCGCCCTTGTCGGCGCGGCTGTGGGCTTTTATGTGCCCGACCTGTTCGTCAACAACATGATCGCCCGCCGCCAGAAGTCCATCATGCGCGCCTTTCCGGACGCGCTGGACCTGATGCTGATCTGCGTAGAATCCGGCATGTCGATCGAATCCGCCTTTACCCGGGTCGCCGCCGAGATCGGCACCCAGTCGGCCGAACTGGCCGAGGAACTGGCGCTGACCACCGCCGAGCTTTCCTATCTGCCCGACCGCCGCCAGGCCTTTGACAATCTGGCCAAGCGCTGCGGCCATCCCGGCGTCAGGTCGGTGGCCATGGCGCTCAACCAGGCCGAGAAATACGGTACCCCGCTGGGCCAGGCGCTGCGCGTCACCGCCACGGAAAACCGCGAAATGCGCATGCAGGAAGCCGAACGCAAGGCCGCCTCGCTGCCCGCCAAGCTGACCGTGCCGATGATCATCTTTTTCCTGCCGTGCCTGTTCATCGTCATTCTCGGACCGGCAATCATCCAAATCCGCGCCGCCATGCATTGACCCGTGCGGGTCTTTTGCGTCCTGAGTTCGTCGCGCCATCGCTCGTGTACGTCTTGTACACGTCGCTCGGCGCTCCTGCTCAGGCCACAAAATCCCTCGCACGGAACGGGCGCAACGGCACAAATAAAAGGCGCGGGAGTGATCCCGCGCCTTTTCACTTTTTGATTTGTACCTTCGGCTAGTAGGCGCTGGCGCTGACGCGCAGCTCAGGAACCGCATCTTTCGGCTTGGCAGCGGCAGTCTTGGCCGGAGTCTGCACCTTGAGTGCCGAGGCCGCGGCCGTCTTGGTTGCAGCCGGGGCCGAAGCAGGCGCGGCGGTGGCCTTCACCGGGGCCGGCGCAAACACAGAGGGCGCGGGCTTGGGGCTCACGCCACCGGCTTGCGTCACCGGGGCCTTGATCGTGGCGTTGGCCGGGACGGTTAGCGGACGCGGCGCATTGCTGGCGGTCGGGGCCTGCGGCATCGGGTCCGTCGCCACCGGAACACGCGGCGCGGCTGGCGGGGGCGCCGGGTTGCTGACGGCATAGGACGGGACGGGCGCATCCGGCGCCATGGAACGGATCAGGGCGATGTTGGCGGTGATCTTGGCGTCGTGCGCGCTGGCATTGGCGAGCTCGGCGCGGCCGGCCAGGGTCTTGGCCATGGCCGGATCATTGGCCAGCATGCGCGACAGGGCATAGTTGCTCAGCGCGCTCGGTTCGCCCGGCTTCAGGATCAGGGCATGTTCATAGGCGATCTGGGCATCCTTCTGGTTGCCGAGCTGGTCATAAGCCACACCCAGCGCCGAAAACACGCTCCAGTCGGTGGGCTGCAACTGTCCGGCGCGGGTGAGGAAGTTCACCGCGTCCTGGGCCCGGCCCATCGCCGCCAGGGTCTTGCCATACTCGCTGACCACGCGCGGATCGTCCGACGCGATCATCATCACTTGCGACAGGTGCTTGATGGCCTCGGGATAGCTGCCGGCCAGCCGCAGCGCCTGGGCCTGGCGGACGCTGTCATCCAGGCTGGTGCCGGGCAGGGCTGAGCCGGCGGATACGGCAGATCTTTCGTCCTTGACCGGGGCTTTTTGGGACGAACCGAAATCGAACCAGCCGGCATGGGCACTGATGGCCGATGTTCCAAGCAGCATGGTGGCCAGGACAAGACGGGTGGCGGACAAAGCCATGGGCGAAGCCTCGAAAATCGCTGCCGCAAGAGTGCCAGCACCCCAGTCAACAAACCCTTAAGTATATCGGCGCATATAGAATCAAGCAGATTCGCCAGGGTTAAGTGCCCCAGTCCTGACGCAATAAAGGAATAACTTTTCGGATCATGTCGCAGCGTCTCGCAGCCCTGATCGCCTTGCTCGCCTTTGTGGTGCTGGTGATGGGTGCACTGGTCACGGGCGGCAAGCTGGGCCTGTCCGATGCCGGCCCGGTGCGCATTTCCTACCAGATCGCCACCGGCTCGACGGAAGGGGTCTATTTTCCCGTCGGCCAGGCACTGGCGGGCCTCATCAGCCATCCCCTGGGTGTCGGGCGCTGCGACACTGCCACGGTCTGCGGTCCCGCCGGCGTGATCCTGTCGGCGCGCACCAGCCAGGGCGCAGCCGACAATTTGCGGGCCGTCAACAGCGGTGCGGTAGACTCCGGCCTGGCCGATGGCGATGTGATCGCCGCCGCGGTGGCGGGCCAAGGCGCATTCCGCCGCCCGGCGCGGCACCTGCGGGTCATTGCCGCCCTGTTCCCCGAACAGGCGCATCTGGTGGTGGCGGCCAAATCCAAGATCCAGTCGGTGGACGACCTGCGCGGCAAGCGAGTCCTGCTGGGACCGCCGGGCAGCGGCGGCGTGGTGCGCAGCCGCGCCATCCTGGCAGCCTTCCAGGTGCGGGTGCGCGAAATCATCTCCGATGACAGCGCGGGCCAGATGATGCGCGAGGGAAAAATAGATGCCTATTTCACGGTGGCCGGGGTGCCGCTGGATTCGGTGAGGGCCTTGCTGGCCGACCACATCGCCCGCCTGGCGCCGATCGAGGGCGAAGGCCGTGATCGGCTGATCGAGACGGTGCCGCAACTGGAACGCGCCATCATTCCGGCCGGCGCCTATCCGGGTTCGGGTGCGGTCGAGACCGTTGCCACCCGCGCCTATTGGGTGACGCGCGACAGCGAAAGCGACTCGCTGATCTATGGCATGACGCGGGC